>DAOSWJ010000091.1:0-10585 GCA_035380005.1 Prolixibacteraceae bacterium
GGCCTTGTTTTGCCTCTTGGTTTAGGAATAACAAGCAACATAGCAGTAACATTTGCCTTGGCTGCTATTACCTTTTTGATTACCGTAGTCAGTGGAAACAGGCATTACTGGTCGCACATTTTCAACCCCGATGCACCATGGTTTATGAAAACTCCAATTTTACCTCTTATGCAATTAATTGAAGTAATTGGGGTAATAATTAAACCAACCATATTAATGA
This sequence comes from Prolixibacteraceae bacterium, assembly GCA_035380005.1. Classification (GTDB taxonomy): domain Bacteria; phylum Bacteroidota; class Bacteroidia; order Bacteroidales; family Prolixibacteraceae; genus Roseimarinus. The sequence goes on from DAOSWJ010000091.1 coordinate 221, forward strand.
TTCGGCTTTTTGCCAACATGCTTGCCGGACACATGATTGTTACCGTTTTGGTAGCTTTAATATTTTTATTTTCGGCATCCATACACCCTATTGCCGGAGCAGGTGTTTCGGTTATTTCAGTTTTATTTTCGGTATTCATTGTTTTACTCGATATATTAGTATCGTTTATACAGGCATATATTTTCACCCTGTTGTCGGCCATGTACTTTGGAAGTGCAACCAGCAACGGGCACTAATAATTTAAAACAAATGTTTATGACAATTTTAATGCTACTGGCCGAAGCGGCCTTAGGAAAATTAGGAGCAGGGCTTGGAGCCGGCCTTGCAGCTTTTGCTGCCGGTTATGGTATAGGTAAAATTGGCAGCGCTGCCATGGATGCCATTGCCCGCCAACCCGAAGCCAGTGCCGACATTAGGTCAAATCTCATTATAACTTCTTCGTTTATCGAAGGTGTTGCATTTTTGGCTGTAATTGTTTGTGTACTGCTAGTTGTTTTATAACAAAACAAACACGTCCAATAATGGGATTGCCATTGGACGTGTTTATTTAAAATTTTAAAAACTCAATACTATGTTTCTGATTCCACATTTAGGCACCATTATTTGGGTAAGCATCATTTTTATATTGGTGTACTTCGTATTGGCAAAATTTGCATGGAAACCATTGCTTAACACAATTGAACACAGAGAAACAACAATAGCCGAATCGCTAAAAAATGCCAACGAGCTACAATCTAAATTAAAAAACCTTGAGCTTGTTCAGGAAAAAATAATCGAATTAGCCAAACAAGATAAAGAACAAATTGTGCGTGAAGGCATTGAACAACGCGATAAAATTTTAGCAAATGCCAACGACATGGCCTTGCAAAAAACCAATAAAATGATCGACGATGCCCGTAAGCAAATCGAACGGGAAAAAACAGCTGCCTTGGCCGAAATTAAAAGTCAAATTGCTGCACTTTCGATCGAAATTGCCACTAAACTTGTAAAAAGCGACATGGAAGACCAACAGCGACACAAAAAAGTGGTTGAGCAACTTATTGACGAAATTGAACTGAATTAGAACAATGGATACCAACAGGGTTACAGTACGATATGCAAAAGCTTTGGTCGAATTGGCAATCGACCAAAACATCGACAAACAAGTTTATGCCGATATGCTGCTGATTGTGAAAGCAATGACAGAATACCCTGCCTTTGCCGAATTCATTAATAACCCGGCAATTGCCTCGATAAAAAAATCGGAAAAAGTTGTACTCGCGTTTAAAACCCATATTCAGCAACTTACGCTCAATTTCCTCATTCTGGTTTTCAACAAAAAACGCGAATTCTACTTAAACGACATTTGCCGCAATGCACTTGATCTGCTCAGGCAACATAACCACACCATTGTTGCACACCTCGAAATGTCGATTGAACCCGACATCGAAATGGTTCAAAAAATAAAAGAAAAATTTGAGCACAAGCTCAAGCAAACAGTGGAGCTAAGCACCACAAGCAATCCCAAATTAATAGGAGGTTTTGTTTTTACCATCGACGGGCTGCAATACGACGCAAGCCTGGCAACCCGGCTTAAAAAAATATCGAAAGAATTACAACAAAATACATAAACCAATGACAGATATACGACCTGCTGAAATATCGGCAATACTTAAAGAGCAACTGGCCGGCTTTTCGTCGGCAACATCAACCGAAGAAGTTGGTACAGTATTGCAGGTAGGCGACGGCATTGCCCGTATTTATGGCCTTAAAAATGTTGAATCGAACGAAATGGTTGAGTTTACCAATGGCACAAAAGGTATTGTATTAAACCTCGAAGAAGACAACATTGGTGCTGTGTTATTAGGCAGCTCCGAAGGAATAAAAGAGGGAAGCCATGTGAAAAGGCAAAAACGTATTGCTTCAATTATGGTTGGCGATGGCTTGCTGGGCAGGGTAATAAACACAATTGGCGAACCTATCGACGGGAAGGGCAAAATTGACGGAGAACTTTTCGAAATGCCCCTCGAGCGCAAAGCTCCGGGCGTAATATTCCGTCAACCTGTTGTTGAACCCTTGCAAACCGGCATAAAAGCAATCGATGCCATGATACCTATTGGACGTGGGCAACGTGAGCTGATTATTGGCGACCGCCAAACAGGTAAAACAGCTATAGCAATTGATACAATTATTAACCAGCGCGACAATTATTACGCAGGCAAGCCGGTATATTGCATTTATGTTGCAATAGGCCAAAAAGGTTCAACAATAGCCAACCTGGCACATACACTCGAAAAATATGGTGCCATGGAATATACTACCATTGTAATGGCAAGTGCATCAGATCCGGCAGCATTGCAGTTTTATGCACCGTACGCCGGAGCCTCAATTGGAGAATATTTTAGAGATACTGGCCGCCATGCACTCATTATTTTCGACGACCTTTCTAAACAGGCTGTATCGTACCGCGAAGTATCGTTGTTACTTCGACGTCCTCCGGGGCGCGAAGCATATCCGGGCGATGTATTTTATTTGCATTCGCGCTTGCTCGAAAGAGCTGCCCGCATTACCGACTCTGACCAAATTGCTGCAAAGATGAACGATTTACCTAAATCGCTGCAAAACAAAGTAAAAGGAGGCGGATCGCTTACGGCTTTACCTATTGTTGAAACACAGGCAGGCGATGTATCGGCATACATCCCCACTAATGTAATTTCAATTACCGACGGACAAATTTACCTTGAATCGAGCCTTTTCAACAGTGGAATAAAACCAGCCATAAACGTGGGCATATCGGTTTCGCGTGTAGGAGGTAATGCCCAAATCAAATCGATGAAGAAAATTGCCGGTACGCTGAAACTCGATCAGGCACAATTTCGCGAACTCGAAGCTTTCTCAAAATTTGGTTCCGACCTTGATGCAGCTACAATGCGTGTACTCGAAAAAGGAAGGCGCAATACCATTATTCTTACACAAGGACAATATAAGCCCATCAGAATTGAGCTACAAATAGCAACAATTTTACCCGGAGTAGAAGACTGGCTTGGAAATATACCGCTCGAAAAAATCAACGAATTTGAAAAGCTTTATACCGAATACTTAAGCCTTAACCACTCCGCTGAACTCGAAATGCTCAAAAAAGGCATTTTGAACGAAGAAATAAAACAAACTTTAAAAAATGCAGTAAACGAAGTTGAAACACGTTTATTAAAATAGCCAATGGCACAATTAAAAGAGATACGCACACGCATTGCATCAATTAAAAATACCCGACAGGTAACCAGTGCAATGAAAATGGTTTCGGCGGCTAAATTAAAAAAGTCTCAAGATACCATTCTGCACTTGGCTCCATACGAAACCAAGCTTCAGTCAATTATTCAGAACTTAAGCTTGGGCGATGTCCATTTCGATTCCATCTTCTTTGATGAGCCGGCTGCCGACAATATTCTGATTGTTGTAATTGGATCAAATCGTGGTTTGTGTGGTGCGTTCAACTCAAATATTTATAAAACAGCCATGCTACATACGCTCGAGAACTACAAGTACCAACTCAACAAGGGACAGGTAAAGTTTTTTGTAATCGGGCATCAGGTCGAAAAGGCATTAATACGTAGAAAAGTTGATATACATGGGGTTTCGCATCACCTGCTCGACTCACCGAGCTACGAAAACATCTCAAAATTAGCCATCGAATTAATGGACATGTTTAGCTGGGGCGTGTTTAACCGCATCGATATTGTGTACAACAAATTCAAAAATGCTGCCACTCAAATACTTTCATCCGACCAGTTTTTGCCGGTTAAAAAACCCGATAATGTTGAAAGAGCTTTGGTATTGCCCGATTATATTTTTGAACCATCGGAAGATGAAATTCTTAACAAGCTGGTTCCCGATGCTTTAAAAATGAAGTTATATCGAATAATGCTCGATTCGCAAGCAGCTGAACATGGTGCCCGAATGACAGCCATGCACCAGGCAACCGACAATGCAACCAAGCTCATGGGCGAATTAAAACAACAATACAACAATGCACGCCAATCGGCAATTACCAACGAAATACTGGAGATTACTGCCGGTGCCGAAGCCCTCAAAAAAAGCTGATTAAATAATTTTAATGCTTATTGATAACTTGAAACCCTTAATTCTTGGGCACATGCAACAATTTCGACAACCCGCTGTTTGTCAACGTTGTTTTTCCAATTTCCACCACTCTTAACATACGAGCCTATTATAAAAGCATCGGCATAAGGCCAATAAGTTTCAAGGTTGAAAATATCGATACCCGAACCAACAATAAGTGGCAAAGAAGTGGCATTGTAAGCGCATTTTACATCGTCGATTAAAGCTGCCTCGCCGGTTGAAGTACCTGTAATAATTATGCCATCACTCAAAAAGAACTCGGCAGTTTTTACTGTTTCGGCCAACGAAACATCGGCAGTTAATGCATGCGAGCTGTGTTTCTTTTTTACATCGGTAAAAACAGCAATATTTTGGGCCCCAATATTTTTTCGGTAACGCAACAATTCAGCAGCACAACTATCAATGTACCCTTCGTCGGCCAAATGGCCATAAACAAAGCCTTCGGCACGAATAAAATTGAGATTGGCGGCATAAGCAACAGCCAACGCTTGGAGGTTTGCAGCTGCTAAAATCTGAATACCAATAGGTTTAATGGTTAGTTTTCGTAGTTCGAGGGCTACGGCTGTCATTGCAGCAACAATTTCGGGGCCTACTTCATTCTTTAAATATGGCACATCGTGCATGTTTTCAATCATCAAAGCATCAAAACCAGCCTCGATATAAATTTGAGCCTCGGCAATTGCTTTATCGATAATTGTTTGAATGCTATGAACATTGTTTGGAGTACCTGGCAAAGCACATAAATGAATCATACCAACTAATGTCTTGGTCTCTTTTTTGAGGTCGATCATCGGCTTTTTTAATTTTTGTTCTCACGTAAAATTAAAAAAATTATTTCATCACCATTTCTTTCATTACTTTTACTGATTCAAAGAGCAGAAATTGAGTTATATTCTAACGAAAAAAGGAAGCGTTCAATGTACAAAAAATTGGCCATAGTAATTGTTATACTCATCCTCAAAGCAACAAGCCTTTTTTCATCCGATGTTGTTTTTCACAATATCAACAACCGCTACGGCCTATCAATCAGGGAAACCAACTCGGTTTGCCGCGATCATAACGGATTTATTTGGGCATCGGCAAAAACCGGTATATTAAGAATAAGCGGAAACAGTTACCGCCTGTATCCCATCCCTTATGAAAAGGCAAACATTATAACCATCAAACTTACGTACAACAACAACACTTTAATTGCTTTTACTAACAACGGACAAGTTTTTTTGTACAACGAAATTACCGATCGCTTTGAGCTTTACCACAACATAGTTCGATCTACAGGGATTGACTATCTAGTTATCAATAATTTATATACTAACGGCGATACCCATTGGGCAGCAACCACTGCCGGTTTATTTTACCTAAAAGGAGATAAGATTGTTCGCATAAGCCGCGACGACACACGCGATATTATCCCCTACAAAAACAACAAACTGCTTTTGGCCAAAAACAACCAAATACTGGTTCTCGACTCCGATTCACAAACCGAAACACCAATATACACCAATACAACAGAAAACCCTTTTATAATTTTCACCATGCACTACGATGCCCTAAACGATCAGCTATGGGTAGGCACAGCGTCGTCGGGCTTGTATTGTTACGACTTTACCACCAAAAAGATGAATGCCTTTAATAACCAAAATTTTCCCAAACAACTAATACTGGCAATTGAATCGACCTCAGAAAATAGCCTTTTAGTTGGTTTCGATGGGCAAGGTCTTTGGGAAATTGATAAAAAAACCACTAAAATAAAGCAGGTATTTTTGGAGAACCCCGATGATAACAATTCAATTATTGGCAACGGTATTTACGACATATTCTGCGAACCAAATAATCGGGTGTGGGTTTGTACATACAGCGGTGGGTTATCATATTTCGAAAAAAACACAACAAATATTAATGTAATCACCCATCAATCAAATAATAGCCAAAGCTTACTAAACAATAACGTAAACCATATTATTGAAGACTCGAAAGGGAACATTTGGTTTGCCACTAACAATGGAATTAGCCGTTTTAGCCCTAAAAACAACACCTGGAGAAGCTTCTTCAACAATAACGAACAAGCAACAGTTTTTTTCACCATGTACGAAGACACTAAGGGGCAAATATGGGCAGGCACTTTTTTATCGGGGGTATATATTTTCGACAGCGAAACAGGTAAAATCATTTCACATCTTTTTGCAAAAAAAGGCTCCGAAACATCAATAACCAGTGCTTACGATATTTTTGAAGACAGCGATGGCGATATTTGGCTAGGAGATGCCGATGGCAGGGTTTTGTGCTACAACAGCGCAAACAACAAGTTTGATACATTTCCTAACGCCCCTTTAAAAGAATTCGGTCAGATTGAACCTGGCAAAGTACTTATGGCCTGCACAACCGGCCTGTATGTGGTCGATAAATCAACAGGCAAACACGTAAAGATACTGGGCAACTATTTGCTGAACGACATACTGGTTTACAACCATTACATTTGGCTTTGCACAAATGGCGAAGGGCTTGTTAAATTAGACCCCAAAAGTGGCAAAACCGAAAACTATACCGTACAAAACGGTTTGCCAACCAACTTCATCAACAGTATTGTTTATGCCGAGGGCTTTTTGTGGATTGGTACCGAATACGGCCTTTGCCGGTTTAATCCAATAGACGAAAGCATAGTTAGTTTTTCAACCTTGTTGCCACTTTCAACATCGTCGTTTAACCGCAAAGCAGGGTTAAAATTAAAAAATGGGCAATTGGCTTTTGGCACTAACAAGGGAGCAGTTTTTTTCGACCCTAACAAACTGAAAGAAAGAAATTCAGAAGCAAAAATTTACATCGAAGATATAAGTGTGTCGGGGCGCTCAATACGCAACAACATTAATTTTTCAATACAACAAGCAATCAACACATTCGAAGAATTAAAGTTGAACTACCGACAAAACAACATCAACATTGAGTTGCTTTCGTTGGGCGAAGCTTTAAACACTAAGTTTTCGTGGCGCTTACTTGGTTTAGACAATGAGTGGAACATACCATCTGATCTAAATATTGTAAGCTATGCCAATATTCCGAGCAAGAAATACCAACTCGAAATACGGCTTTACGACAGTACCAACAACCATATACTTGACGAAAGAATGCTTTCAATAACCATTACCCCACCCTTTTGGGCCAGCTGGTGGTTTTTTATTGTTGCTTTTGTTATAATTTCATTGGTTATTTTGTTTGTAACACTATACTACATAGATAAAATAAGGCAAAAACACACCGAAGAAAAGGTACGGTTCTTCACCAATATAGCCCACGATATCAGAACATCACTCACGCTTATAAAAGCTCCGGTCGATGAGCTGAATAACGAGAAAAACCTGTCGGAAAAAGGCCGTTATTATTTAAAGCTTGCCACTAAAGAAGCCAACCACTTATCATCGGTTGCCACACAATTAATGGATTTTCAGAAGGTTGATATTGGCAAAGAAAAAATTAAGTTCCAAAATTCAAACATTGTTGCCCTTATCGGAAACAGGGTAAACATGTATCACTCGTTGGCCGAACAGCAAAAAATAAAACTCAAATTCAATAGCAATACCAAGCAATTTATTAGCGCGGTTGACGAGTTAATGATAGAAAAGGTTTGCGACAACCTAATTTCTAACGCCATAAAATACTCACATCAAAATACCAATGTAAACATTGAACTATTTTGTGCCGACAACCAATGGCGGCTTACTGTGAGCGATGAAGGTATTGGCATAAAAAAGTCGGACCAAAAAATGTTGTTCAGGGAGTTTTACCGTGCCCCTAATGCCATCAACAAAAAAATATCAGGCAGTGGAATTGGCTTACTTCTTTGCAAAACTTATATCAACATGCACGGGGGTAGAATCACTTTTAAAAGTGAAGAAAATGCAGGCTCGAGTTTTTCGCTTACCGTACCACAACAAATACTAGCCACCCAAAACAACACCCAAAGCAACACCCAAAATATAGCAAGCCCGCTTAGCATCAAAACCGCAAAATCGGAAAAAACTAAAAATGAAACTGACATCAATAACGATAAAATATTGAAGATACTAATTGTTGAAGATAATGACGATTTGAGGGAATTTATGGCACGGTCGTTAGATGAAAATTACAGCATATTGCTTGCAAACGATGGGATCGAAGCTTTGGAACTTACCCAAAAAGTGCAACCCGATTTGATTATTTCTGATGTAATGATGCCCAATATGAACGGCTTCGAACTATGCCAAAAATTAAAATCGAATTACGAGACTGCACACATTCCATTAATATTGCTATCAGCTTTAACCGAGCAAACCGAACAATTACACGGGCTTGGCCTCGGTGCCGACGACTATCTAACAAAACCTTTTGAAATTAATTTCTTAAAAGAAAAAATAAAATCAATAATCCGCAACCGCCTGGCAATAAGAGATAAACTCGTCAATTATAACAACGAAAAATCTCCTGAACCAATTTTAAGCAATAAACTAAACAACGAGTTTTTGGAAAAAATGATGGAAGCCATTCAACAAAATATTTCCAACCAAAAATTCGACAAAGAAGAATTTGCTTCGGCCCTTAATGTGAGCACATCGTTGCTTTATAAAAAGACCAAAGCACTTACAGGCCAATCACCTCTCGATATAATAAAAAGTGTTCGAATGGATTATGCATTTAAATTACTCGAAAGTGGCCAATATAGTATTACTGAGGTTAGTGAGCTTTGCGGATATACCAGTGTAGGTTATTTCAGTACAGTATTTCGCAAACATTTCGGAAAAAAGCCTTCCGATATGTTGGTCTAACAGATCCTATTAATCAGGAATCGATTTATAATACTCATTCATAATATTCCAGGCACGTTTTTTTTCACCTTTCTCCGAAATTAATCCCTTACGGTTCCATCCACTTTGATAAACAGGATGCAATCGGCTGGTCGAACGATAATCGACCAAGATCCAAGGGCAAACCCCAGCCAAATTCGACATGTGCCTAAACATATCTACTTGGTTATTGTAAATATTTTCGAGGTATTCATCGCTCCAATAAGCAGCCATGTGTTTTGGTCCATGGTTACTTCCATAATGCGATTCACCCCCAAACTCTGAAATGAACAAAGGCTTGTTACATGGCAGATTCCATTTTACTTTATTGGGCTCACCTTGCCAGGGAACATACCAACCAATATATTCGTTTATCGAAATGATATCGAAATTACAAACAAGTGTATCCCAAATGTCAAAACAGTTATTGTTATAAGTTTGATTACTAAATGCTGCCGAAACCAAACGTGTGGGATCCAGATTGCGACAAATAGCAGCCATTTCAATATTTGCTTTATCGCGTGCTTCCGACGAATAGGTTTCGTTTGAAACCGACCAAATAATAACGCTACAACGGTTTTTATCACGATTAATCATCTCTTTGAGCATATTGTTCATCAACTCAATGGTTTTATAATTTTCAAAATTGATGTGCTGATAAACCGGTATTTCACTCCAAACCATCAAGCCTAACTCTTCGGCCATCTGTACCATTTTTTCGTTATGCGGATAATGCGAAAGCCGAACCATATTACAACCCAACTCTTTTGCCCATCCAAGTAGTATCGAATTATCATTAATAGTTGCAGCGCGTGTTTTTGTAAAAGGGTTTTCTTCGTGAATATTAACTCCTTTCAAAAATATTTCGTTACCATTAAGCAGCACTTTTGTGCCTTTGGTTTCGATAGTACGAAAACCAATCCAATCGGAAATATTATCGCTTTCGGCGTCAATTATTACTTGGTATAGCTTAGGCTTTTCAGGTGTCCACAGCTCAAAATCGGCTGAAAAATTCACTTTTGCAATTCCATTGCTATCGGTTCGGAATTTAAATTCCTTCTTTATCTCGGGAAGCCTTATTTTAATCATTTGGTTTTTTTGTTGTCCATTAAGCTTAACCCAGCCATCTATTTCGTTCATTGAGCCTTTCTTAAGCTGTATGAAATAATCATCGATAAAAGTATTGTTGGTTGTTACTAAATGAACATCGCGGGTAATGCCGCCATAGTTAAGCCAATCGTAACCCTCGGCAGGTACGCCATCGGCACTTCGCCTATTGTTTACCCATACAACAACAGTATTGGTGCCATCTTTAACCATGTTGCTTATCTCGAACTGAAAAGGCGTAAAACCACCTTCGTGCACACCAATTTCTTCTTCATTCAAAAATACTTTTGCCTTATAATTTATAGCTCCAAAATGAAGGAAATAC
>DAOSWJ010000092.1:0-10511 GCA_035380005.1 Prolixibacteraceae bacterium
TCGTGTACGGCATCGTCCCAGGTCAAATCTTCTTGCTTAAACCATTGTTTTGCTACAAATAAGTTGATATCTTTAGTAACTTGACCTTTAAAAATAGAGATAAAACCGCAATCAACGATAGCAGAAAATCAGATGGTGGTGCTGAAAATTATAAAAAATGGTTTGTTAAGTCTTACTTCTGAAACTTGTTCTACTCAAGTTTTAAAAATGATATTACATCGATATACCAAAATACGATTTTCACTTTTCTGCTTAGTCATAATTCTTTCAAGCATTTCGGCATTTTCATCGAACCAAGTTATGCGCTTTGTAAGCATAACTCCCGAGACAGGCCTTTCGAACGGCAACATTGTAAGTATTTTACAAGATCACGAAGGTTACATGTGGATTGGCACTGCCGAAGGTTTGAATAAGTACGACGGATTAAAATTCGAAATATTTAAAAACATACACAGCGATACCACTACCCTATCGGGAAATTACATTTTTGCCCTACTCGAGGACCAACAAAACGACCTTTGGATAGGAACCGATAACGGGTTGTGCCGCTACAACCGCGAAATGAACAACTTCGAACGCATTGAGTTTCCCGACAAAAACCAACAAACATTCAGGCATAAAGTAGGCGCGCTGTTTGAAGACCAAGAAGGACGTATTTGGATAGGTAGCAATAATGGGGCTTATCTGCTCGACTATCCAAACAAAAAGTTTGTTCCATACCTCGACAGCTTAATTCAAGGCAAAGAAATATCAGAATTTGAAACTGACAACAATGGTAACCTAATTATTTCGTTTCACGATTTAGGTTTGTTGATAAACAATATTGAAAAAGGTACAACTGAACTCATTAACACCAATCATCTGATATATCCACTAAAGGAAAATAACATATATACCATCGATGTTGATGCACAAAACCGTATTTGGATTGGCTATTATTCAAAGGGTATTTCAATGATTGATTTTAAGGGCAAAAAAATCAAACACTTCGAACACGAACCCAATAACAACAAATCATTGTCGAATAACTTCATTTCCGATTTATGTGTCGATAAAAATAACAATGTAATTATTGGCACAAATGGAGGCGGGCTTTCTGTTTTCGACAACAAAACGAAAACTTTTAGCAAATATGTTTTAAGCGAAGCTGTTGGTTCAATTATTAGCAATAGCATAAATACATTGTATTATGCCCCCGATGGCATGATTTGGATTGGCGGATGGGGAAGCGGATTAAGTGTTTATGATAAGCGCCTATATAAATTTACCTATTACAATCACGAGGATCAAAATAACGGTTCGCTTTCGGGACAATCGGTTACCAGCTTTGCCGAGGACTTCAACTCAAATATATGGATATCGACCGATGGCGGTGGTATTGACTGTTTTGATACCCGTACCCAAAGATTCACAAACTACAAAAGCACCAACAATAAAGTGCTTGCCCTGTGTACCGATAACGATGGTGACTTATGGTCGGGAATGTGGAACGGGGGCTTGAACCACTTCGAAATAAACGGCAATAAACTTAAAATAAAGAACAGCTATCCAAAAATTAACAGCTCTCAAAATTCGAATACCTCAATTTTTTATCTCAATTCGGAAGCTAATGGAAAAATTTGGATAGGCACTTTTCAGGCAGGTGTGCATATATTCGATAAAAATAAACAACAATTTACTTCGCTAAGTGAATTGATAGGTTCTAAAACAGACACAATTAAATTACTAACAGTAAACAACATAAAAACCGATTTAGATGGCGACACCTGGATTTCGACCCAGGATTTTGGTTTGTTAAATGTAAACCTTGAAAATAAAAGCTTCCATTTATACACTCAAAACCTGAACGACAGCTTAGGCCAACCCGCAAAGCTGATCAGTTTTACCCACCAAGACCACCAAAAAAGGTTATGGATTGGAACCAACGTAGGACTTAGCTTATTCAATAAAACCAAAGAAACCTTTATAACTTATACTGTAGCAGATGGACTGCCCGACAACAACATTGTTGGAATGCTCGAAGACGACAAGGGCAACCTGTGGGTAAGCAGTAACAAAGGCTTGTCGAAAATTACTGTGCACGAAGCACTTGGAGCTTTCCCTCAACTCGAAATCAGAAACTATGGTATAACCGACGGACTGCAAGGCAACTTGTTTAACCGTTGGGCCTTTTTCAAAAGCAGCACGGGCCACATGTATTTTGGCGGGTTAAACGGTTTTAATGTTTTCCATCCCGACTCAATTACCGACAATACGCAAATTCCTCCTGTCCGCCTTACCGATTTTTATCTTTTTAACCAAAAACAAGAGCCCGGCAATAAACAATCGATACTTAAAAAGCACCTTTCGCAAACCAATGAGGTAATTCTAAAACACGATCAGAATTTCTTTTCGATAAGGTTTGTAGCCCTTAACTATATTATGAGCGAGAAAAACGAATACGCTTATATGCTCGAAGGGCTCGACAAAGACTGGATCTACGTAAAAAATAAAAACGAAGCAACCTACACCCTGTTGAAGCCCGGCAAATATACCTTTAAAGTGAAAGCCAGCAATAACGACGGTTATTGGAATGAAAACGGTGCCACGGTAAAAATTATCATTCTTCCACCTTGGTGGCAAACCTGGTGGTTTTATTCAATTTTGGCATTTTTACTGCTATTATCAATTGTATATTTCACACTAAAAATTGTTGCCCATTACCGAAAGTTAGCCAACCAAACCATTTTGAACGAACGCAACCAACTCCAAACACTTATCGATAATATTCCCGAACAGGTATTTATTAAAGACATTAATTCGAGATTTGTTGTTGTGAACAAACGAACAGCCGAACATTGGGGCTTCGATGACCCTAAACAAATGATTAATAAAACCGATTACGACCTTTACACCAAAGAAGAAGCCGATTATTTTGCCCACGAAGAAAAAATGATTATTGAAAGCAGGGTGCCTTCGTTAAACATGGAAGCCGAATCGCGCAACAAAAAATCGGAAAGGTATTATTCAATAACCAAGTGCCCCATTATCAATTCAAAAGACGAAACCATCGGGCTGGTTGGCATTATTCGCGACATAACCAACCAAAAAAAGGCCGAGCTTCAAATCATAAAACAAAGCCGCGAACTCCAAAAAATGAACCAAGCCTTATCGGATAACAACCAACTGCTTGAAGAACGACAACGTTTAATTGAAGAACAAGCCGAAGAGCTTTACAACCAGAAAGAAGAACTGCTTAGCAGCAATAAACAACTTAATGAACTGAATGCCACTAAGGATAAGCTATTTTCGATTATAGCCCACGATGTTAAAAACCCATTCAATATTATTATGGGTTTTTCGGAGTTGTTGGTAAATAACATCGAAAACTGGAGTGACAATGAAAAAGTGAATGCGGCAAATTTAATTTACGACTCATCGAACAAACTATCGACAATGCTCGAAAACTTGCTGCAATGGGCCCGTAACCAACGCGGTATGGTGGAATGTTTTTTTGAAGTAATTGAAGCCAAAACTTTTGTAAACAACCAAATCAACTTTTTTAAATACAACCTCGATCAAAAAAAGATAACCATCACCACCAACTTACCCGATAACAACCCAATAATTTTGGCCGACAAACAGTTGCTTGATACCATTTTTCGCAACCTTATTGGCAATGCAATTAAGTTTACCCCAAAAGGCGGAGCCATTGAAATTGGCCTAAAAACCGAAGGCAAACTGGCAACTTTCAATGTTAGCGATAATGGCGTTGGCATACCGACCGATTCAATCAATAAAATTTTCGATATAAAAGAGCAAAAAACCACTTTGGGTACCAACAACGAAAAAGGCACCGGCCTGGGTTTAATTCTGGTAAAAGAATTTGTTGAAAAACAAGGTGGTACAATTTGGGTGGAAAGCACCGAAGGAAAAGGTACTGATTTTTACTTCACTGTACCCATGGCTTAAAAATCAATTAAGCCTTACCAGCCATCCACTCGCTGGGCGAAACATTGTAATACTTTTTGAAAGTACGGCTAAACGAATTGGGATGGTCGAAGCCCACCATATATGCAATTTCCGATACGGAAAGTTTGTTTTGTTCCAACAAAGCACAAGCACGTTTCAAACGGAAAGTATCGAGCAATTGCTTAGGGGTTAAGTTGGTAATTTGTTTCACTTTACGCGAAAAATGCGAACGACTGAGCAAAAACACCTGGCTCATGCTTTCCACATCGAAACCCGAGTCGGCAATGTTTTGTTCCAACACCTTAAATACTTCGGAAAGCATTTGATCGTCGGCCGACGAAATGGTTACCTTTTTGGGGTCGAGGATCAAGTCGCGCTTCAATTTTTCTTTTAACTGCTCGCGCGTTTTAAGCAAATTGGCAATACGTGTGCGCAACATACGGTTGCTGAAAGGTTTTTCGATATAAGCATCGGCACCTGTTTCGTAACCTTCAACTTTTTGGTCGTGTGCTACTTTAGCAGTTAGCAGAATTACCGGAATATGACAAGTAATTAAGTTTTCTTTTAGCTTACTAGTCATTTCCAGACCATCCATTTCGGGCATCATAATGTCCGAAATAATTAAATCGGGCTGCATTTCGAGTGCCTTTTCGAGACCAAGTTTACCGTTAGGTGCATCAAACAAGACGTACTTATCCGATAAGGTATTTACAATAAAATGCCTTAAATCGTCTTCATCTTCAACAACCAACAAAATTGGTTTATCTTCTTTACGTGCTTTTTCGATTTCTGTTTTTTGGTCGGCTGTCGAGATTGTTTTCGATTGTAGCGCTCTGTATTCGAGCAAAGTAGTTTCAATGGCTTCAATATCGGCATGTAAGTTTTCGCTCAAATAATTATCGGGTTCAGGCAAATTATGCCCCAAAACATCGTTTGTTGTTGACTGTATGTAAGGAATTTGAACAACAAAACAGCTTCCCTTCCCTGGATCGCTTTCAACATGAATTTTTCCACGATGAATGGTTACTAAATCGTTCACAAACGACAAGCCTATGCCCGAACTACTGTATTTCAAGTCTTTATCGGAATCGTCGATTTGGTAAAACCTTTCGAAAATCTGATGCCTTGTTTCGGCAGGAATACCCTTACCAGTATCGCTAACCAACAATTCAATGTAAGGTAAATCGATGTGTTCATATTGTTGTTCTTTATGTTCAATTAATTTTACAAATACAGAAATGGCACCTTGTGGCGGGGTGTTTTTAAAAGCGTTGGAAAGCAGGTTGAATAGAATTTTTTCAATTTTGTCGCGATCGAACTGGGCATAAAGCTTATCGTTTTGAGGCAAAAATGAAAGTTCAATTTGCTGTTGTTGGGCCAGGTTGCTAAACAACGACACCAACTGTCTTACAAACAAAATCAAATCGCCATTTTCGGGGTGAAATTTCATGGTTCCCGACTCAATACGGCGTACTTCGAGAATTTGGTTGATAAGGCGAAAAACACGGCGGGTATTTTTTTGTATTACCTCGTAAGTTGTGGTGGTTTTGCTATCGCCATTTTTAAGCGCTTTAGCCATGAGCTCTTCAATTGAACAAAGAATTAGGGTGAGCGGTGTCCTGAACTCGTGCGAAATATTGGTAAAAAAGCGTAAACGTACTTTCGACAGCTCTTCAACATGGTTCACCATTTGCTCAAGCTTATCGCGCTGTTTCAATATTTTGGTGTTTTGTTGTTCAAGTATTTCGTTTTTGGTTTCCAACTCGGCCGACTGTTGCAAAATTTCGTCTTTTTGTTGCTCAATCAGTTTTTGGCGCTTTTCGAGTTTCTCGTTTACAGCATTGAGCGACACATTCAATTCCGATAGCTCATTGTTTCGCTTAATCAAACGAGTTTCGTAAAATACCACAACAACTATAAAAGCAACAATTAGCGCAATGAACCATGGCTGCTTCCAAACTGGCGGTGCAACCCTGAAAGTAACCGTTGCCGGTGTAGTATCAATGTTGTAATCGAGGTCACGTGCCTTCACTTCGAAAGTGTAATGGCCGTCCTTCATTTCGGTAAGGGTAATATTGGTTTGCGACGAAAAATCGGACCACGGCCCTTGATTAATGCGGTAAGAGTAAACCAATTTTTCGCTTGGGGTTTCTTCCCACATATCCTTTCCGCTCCAGCTCAGTAAAGTGCTACCCCGGTAACTAACTTTCTCGGGGAAAAAATCGAATTGTGTGTTGGGCGGATGTTTATCGCGTTGGTATTTAACCACCCAAAAATCGGAAAAAGCCTCGTTAGGAGCTATGCTAAACGGAAAAGCACGCCTTTTCCATTCGCGCAACGAATGATTAATATACACTGCATTATCGGCAGTAACAATGTTACCGCCCTCGCGGGTAATTTTAAAGTGCGACGAAAAAATATCGGGGAACCAGTTTTTGCCATCGAACCAACAAATGTTTTGGTTGGTAATGGCCCACACACTGCTGTCCGATTCTTCGTAAACACTAATTATGGTATTGCTCGATAAACCTTCATCGATAGTGAAATTATCCCATTTTTGACCATCGAAGCAAAAGAGACCGTAAAATCGCGAACCTACCCATAGTTTACTACCGGGCGAACTGTACACAATATCGACATACTCGCCCAACTTTTCGAGCTCGGCATAACTGCTCCATCGGTTACCATCGTAACGATGTAAACGGCTACCCCCAAGCCACAGTGCGCCGTCGGCACTCTGACCAATTCCATAAACGTTTTGTTGCCCAATTCCCATTGATGAAGCGTGGTGCTCCCACCGATGAGTTTCGGCTCCGGGATTTACAAGCCTGATTACTCCTGCCATTTGACCTTTTTCGACCTGCCGATCGACACTGGCTCCAAACCATAACGAACCATCGGTCGATTCAAATACTGAGCGATAATCGATTCCCCATGAAAGCTGTGGGTGAAGTTCTTTTACCCATTTATTGTTTTTAAAATACGCCGTTGCAGCTATTCCCTTGTGGCTTCCTGCCACCCAAATCATTCCTTTCGAGGTATAAAATAGCCTAACAGGGGCATCAATCATCCCGCTTTCAGACCCATATTTTATCCAGCCTCTAATGCTGTTTACCACTACCAAATTATCGGCACTTAAGTACCACTCTTGTTGCAAGTTATCTTTGAACCCAAAATTGAGGTTTTTATAAGTTACCCAACGGTTATCGCTCAAGTCGATACGGTAAACTTCGCCCATAATGCCCAAAAGCCACATGCTGCCATCGGTCGATTCGAAAACTACTATGCGTGAAGTTGGCATGGGAAAATTGGGTGCTGCAAATATTTGCCATTGATAATTCTTGTACACATAAAGTTTCCCTAAACCTCCAATCCAAATTGTTCCGTCGGTCGATTGGATAATGCCCGTATGAATTTCGTCACCACCAAAACTATCGCTCAGCTTGAAATATTGCCATCCATTACGGGTTTCGCGAAAAATTCCCGACTTATAATAGGCGTTAACCAACCATTTATCGCCGTTCGAAGCCAGCAGAAACGATTGCCGATCGGCCAATTGGGTATTAGCCAGTTGAGTGGTAACATTGTACCGACCTAAGTGGTGGTTAGATACGTTATTGATGTTGTACGATAGGATTTTACCAGTGTTGCTTACCGAAAGGAAAATTTTCATTTCGTTGGGGCTTTCTTCGTGCACATCGTCAACGGCACCCATATTACCATTAAAAAGTACATCGTTGGGCAAATAAACGTGGTTGATTCCCGCATGGGCATCCTGAAAGTTTTTGAGCCTTGCCCGACTGCAATAAACGGTAAATTGTTGGTTTTTAATATGTAACATACCGTTGTTTATGCCCACAATCAAGCTGCTGTCGGCCAATTCTTTAATTAAGTTTACGGCAATATTTTGGCCTTCGGCCGAAGGAAAAATCTTGCGCCAAACATTTTCCTCGTAAACAAATAAGCCCAAATCGCCACCGGCATACATTTTCCCTGTTTTTGAAGCATGAATAACAGTTATTGGCGAGTCGTTAAAGGGTTTTTCAACAAAATTGGTCCAATTGTAACCGTCGTAGCGGGTAACGCCCTTGTCAATCCCAAACCAGATGTTGCCAAATTCATCTTCGGTTATGCAACGTACGCCCCTGCCCCTTAGCTCGGGAAACGATTTCCAACGCCATGGCTCGTCCATTGAACTAATGGTTTGGGGCTTGTATTCACTTTGCGAAAAAACGGATAACGACAGCAACATCACAGCTACAAAAGCCGATATGTACAAAGTTATTTTTGGTATGTTGCTATAATTCGGCATCGAATTTCTTACTATGTCAGAAATAAAAATCTATGTTTTCTATTTCATTTCAAAATGCAAGATACAAATAAAAAAATGTCCTATCTAACCCTAAAAAATCACGAAAGCAACAATCCAAAAAATACTCATTAATTAGCACTGGAATAAAAAATGGCATAACCCTGATTATCAACAATGAAAATTTCACTATATTGATCTTCAAAATTGTATTCAACAAACTTGTAAATGCGTGAAAACCGATTCCGACACCCAAAATATTAGCCACAAATGGGTTCTTGCCGAATACTTCGACGATTTTTTGTCGTTGATTTACCCCAACTTGTGTTTGTGTTGCGATACATCATTAGTGAAGCAGGAAAAATACCTTTGCACCACTTGCAGCATTCACCTGCCCCGAAGCCATTATCATTTGGTTGAAAACAACCCGGTTGAACAGCTTTTCTGGGGGCGCACCACAATCGAAAAAGCAACATCGTTTTTTATTTTTCAGAAAGGAAGCCGTTATCAAAAGTTACTGCACAACCTCAAGTACAAAGGCTTGCGCGAAATTGGCGTTGAACTGGGCCGCCAGTTTGCTGCCGAACTGCTCCAAAACAGCTATTTCGACACGGTTGACATACTGGTGCCGGTGCCACTACACCCCAAAAAGGAACGCAAACGGGGCTACAACCAAAGTACGGCCATTGCCGAAGGATTGTGCCAAGTACTGAACAAAACACTCAACACTAACAATTTGTACCGCAAACATTACAGCGAAACCCAAACCCGCAAAGGACGTTACGAACGTTGGGAAAACGTGAACGAGCTGTTTGCCGTAAAAAATCCCGATTCCTTTGCCAATAAACACATTCTGCTCATCGACGATGTGGTCACCACCGGCTCAACCCTCGAAGCTTGTGCCAATGCTTTGCTACAATGCGAAAACACCAAAGTAAGTATTGCTACATTGGCGTATGCTGCCATTTAATTTTTTGCTCAATTCTCCATGGAAATCCCGAAAGTATAACTGTGCGCTGTTTCGTAGCTAACCCTTAAATTGGTGGGATATTCATTGTTCACTATTTCGTACTCCCATGCCGAATCTTCAACAAACATATTTTGAATATAGCCGCTTGCACCTTTTGGCGAAAAGCTTAAGTGAACACTATCGCCATCAGAAGGTACGTTAACCCAAATACTGTCGAAAACCGTGTTAAGCAGCTCAGTTGCCGAAAGACCAATATTATCGCTAATAAACAAATGATAGTTAGTTATTTGGTTAAGCGAATCGTATCCGAGTTCGAATGTACAGGGATTATAACCCGAACCATTAGATTCAAAACAATACATATTGCCATCGGTACTCAAATATTTGGTTTTGGGAAACAAGGTTACTTCAATATTTTTATTGGTGTTGTTTTCAATGAAAATATACATCCGGATTGTTTCTTTATCACATGACAGAATAGCCACTAGCAAAAAAAAGAAGATTAAAAATGAAGATTTTTTTTTCATAGTTTGATCATTTTGAAATGAATAGCATTCAAATATAATAAAAAACAAGCATGTAAATTTTAAACTATGTTCTTCAACACAAATAACACAATTACTGCATAGTAAAAAAGATTTAAAAAAAAGTAAAAGCACTACCATCTATTTTTTGGTTATTAAAATTTTGGTAGTAAAAAAGATCAATTTTGTTAAATTTGAAGCATGAATTACCATTTTTCTAAATTAGCAAAAGCATCGTTAATTCCATCGGCGGTTAACGAACTTACTGCCGGCTTTGCCGAAGATTTCAGAGAGGGAACAGACATTAACCTGGGAGTTGGTTATGTAAACGACCAAACCATTCCGGTTGAAGCCATCCGTAATGCTTATTCCGAAATAATTGCTAATCCTAAACAATACCGCAACGCCCTTAACTACGGTGGTGCCGATGGCTCACCTAACTTGCGCCAAGCCATCAAAAACTATTACCTGCGCTACAACATTGGCGGTTTATGCGAAACCGATTTCGAAGACCGCAAAATACTCATAGGTGCCAACGGGGCTACCAGCATACTCGATGCATTGTCGGACATATTGCTGCCAGGCATTGTAATTACCGCCGACCCCTACTACTACATTTACACCGAAACACTTGAGCGAAAGGGTTTTAAAATCCTGGCCATTCCCGAGGATAACGAAGGTTTGAATACCGATTTATTAGTCGAAGCGCTTAAGGCAATCAATACCACCAAAATCAGCTTTTTTTACATTGTTACGG
>DAOSWJ010000093.1:0-10373 GCA_035380005.1 Prolixibacteraceae bacterium
GGTCGCTAAGGGAAGCAATATCCGATGCGGATGTAGTATTATTGCTGCTAAAACTAATGTATTCATTCTGCAACCGACCATTGGTGTTTGATGGGGTAGGTGTGAAATTGTCAATAGCTAAAGTAAATTGGGAGCTTATTATCAGAAATATGCTTAAAATAAAGTTTAGTGTTTTATTTCTCATTACATGATTTTATCGGATTATTATTTTTTGAGTTAGAGGTTCGATGCTGTTAGTTGTTTTAATAAAGTATAAGCCTCGTTGAATAGTTGAAATGTCGATGCTTTTTTCGGCATTGATGTTATCCTGATAAACAATTGCACCATGAAAGTTGTAAATTACAATGTGGGCATCGTGCTCAAAACCTTCTGCTTTTAATGTAAACATGCCATTGTTTGGATTAGGATAAACTTTAATACTTTGTTGTTTTTGAATTTCCTTGTTGTTTTCTTCAAAACTATCAATAATGCTTTTCTCAATCTCCGGTTCGGCAGATACTATAGCAGATTGCACCGATTCGCAAAACGACCCGTTGGGCGTGATGTTGGCATGAACATAAGCCCCGGCTTCGATTACCGTGCCTGGTAAAAAACGAATGGATCGCCCTGCAATAAGGTTGGTGTTTGATCCATTTTGGAACAGTACCTGATTGCCGTTTTCGGCTATAACAATATTCTGAACTGCGCCAAAACATTCGGTTGATGAGCCATCGAATGTTTCATCTTCGATGTTGATATTGAGAGGAATACCTGTTCCTTCGTTTGTTAAAACAACAAGGGTGTTGCTGGTAGCCGATGCGTTATGTGTTGCTGTTTCGGCAATACGTTGAACAATATGATATGATGTGCCTGGAATGAGGCTGGTAAAATACCCCGATTTTTTCCATTGTTCTCCTTCAATGGCATATTCATAACCTTCAATTTCGTTTAAGGTGATTGTGTAAGCTGTTTTGTTTGCTAAAGATGGAGCACCGGGTGCTGTAACATTTAGTTTGCCAATTTGTTGTGTCGTGTCGGAATATATTATGTTATCGCTATAGTAGCTGCTGGTGGTATAATAGAATTTTTTTCCAATGTCGTCGGTGCCAAGTGTTATCGTGTTGGTAGAGCTTTTGGCTGTGGTTGTTCCTGTCAATTCGTTAATAGAATACCATTGTATTCGAATTAAGCTTTGTTGAATATTACTGCTGATTTGACTCGTGTCAATAGTAAGTTCTTCGGTGTATTGTGGCGTTCCATCGTGAATAATTGTTGTAGTTCCTTCAATAATACCTTTTTCGAGCGGAATGGATAGGAACGTGTAGGGAGAATTGATATTTACAGTGCCTTCAATTGGCAGGTAGCCATGTCGGGAGGATCGGTAAGGATGTAATCCATTGGCAATATTGTGAATAACAAACTCGCCAAATTCATTTTCGCTGTAAATGTTATTCGTAATATCGAGTGTGAAAATATCAATACTTTTGTATTCAATCTTTTCATATTTAACCGATAGGGTTTGGGTGTTATCGTATATGCCAACATAATATGTAGTGTCTGCAATCTCAAAATCGAGCTGATTGTGATAATTGCCCTTGCCATCTCGCCAACCCATAAAGTGTTCATTCGAAATCTCAGGTAAAATCAAATGTCTTTCAGTATTGAATACTTTAAATGCATTTGGCCCAATAAACCTCAAGTTGATGCAATTGCTTAAGTCGAATGTAGGGTTAGCGCTATTGCTAAAACTACCTCGGAAGAAATATTGTACTGTTGAGGGGAAAATAAAAGAATAGGCTTCGTTTTCATAAAACAGATATTCTTTAAATGCGTTCACAGTTATGCCATTAATTTGTTCGGGAATAATAACTGCTTTATTATTGATATCGGCAGTGCACGAGTTTATTTTTCCGTTACTGTCAATTTCAGTGTCGGCACTTGTTAGGGTGTGTGTAAAAATTGCTTTGTAACCAAATTGTTTATTTTCAAGAGTGTCGCCAGGTTCGTAATAAGCACCGTATTCTTCTTCGGCTACCCAATTGAAAAAGTTAGGATTATTGTTTGGTGGTAAAATTAGAAGGTTAGCCGTTGAGGCAAAAGCCGAGGTGCCAATGTTTATTAAATTAGTAAATTGGCGAAGATCGATATTGTTTAGGCCGGGGTTGTTATAAAAACACCGATAATTAAATTTTTCGATTGTATTGGGTAGGTGCATTTGTTGTAGTCCTTTCGAACTGAAAACTAAGGTGTCGATGGCACGAACACAAATGCCGTTAACCGAATCGGGTAAACTTACTTTTTTGCAGTCAAAATTATAATTGCATCCGGTAATTGTTCCTTGTTCATCAATTTGAAGCTCATTGTTAGTTAAGAAGTGTAAGTAGCTTGCTCTATATGTAACTCCTAGGTTGGTTACAAAAGTGTTACTGTCAATGGTGTCATTATCTGACGATATCCATTTGTGAAAATCGGGTAAGTTGGGTGTGGGGATTATGAAACCGCTAATTAAATTATTTTCAAAAGCTGAATAATAGATTTCGGTTAAGTTTATACAGCCCGAAAGGTCTATTTCGGCTAATTGATTATTGTTTAAAGCATGATTTAAGATTTTGTTTAACGAAATACAACTGCTAAGGTTTATGGATTGGATTTCGCAATCGCTAAATGCATATGAGCCAATATATGTAAGCGATGTGCAACCGCTTAGGTCTAATGTGTTTATTGGGTTATTACGGAATGCTGCTGAGTAAATGTTTTCTAGCGAAGAGCAAGCGTTGAAGTTAATGTTTTCAATATTGTTGTTGGCAAAAGTACTTACACCAATAAAGAAAAGGTTTGAGCAGTTACTGAAGTCAAGGTTTTCAATTTGATTGTTGATAAACATTTCAGATTGTATGCTGAATAATGTTGATGGGAAATAAACTTTCTTTAGTCCTTTATTTTGAAAATCTTCACAAAATGAATGAAAGCCTTTAATGGTGTCACCATCGAGTATTTCGGGTATTTGTATGCGTTTGTTTGAAAAATTATAGGAACATGACCTAATGTAGCCATCAATTACAAACACATCGGCATTGGTTAAAATGTAAGGTGCAATTGCAGTATATACAAAATTTGCCGACCCCATTTCACCTGGTTGCATAATTTGGACACCATCATCCCAACCTTCGAAACCTACCCTGGCTGAAGTTGGTAAAGTATAATGGGTAACCGTGTTGTATTGAAATGGTGCTTCGATGCTGAGTAGGTTTGTACATTCCGATAAATTTACGTTTGCAATATTGTTATGGCCAAATGCATTGTACCTTAGTTCGGTAAGTTGGCTGCAATTCAACAGATCGATGGTGCTGATGCTGTTTTCGCGAAAAGCCAAAGTGTCGATAATTTGAAGTGCTGTACATGGGCTAAGGTCGATGCTTGTTATGTTGTTGTTTTCGAACGCAAATGGCTCAATGTGTTTTAAAGCCAAACATGCTTCAAAGTTTACTTTCTTTATTGATGAAAATGAAAACGCATCTCGTCCAATTTCTTCCAATTGATCCAAATTGTTTAAATAAACTGCATTAATGTTATTTCCTGTAAATGCATAATCGCCTATACGCTGTATGGTTTGTGGCAGTTTTACCGAGGTAATTGATTTGTAAGAAAAAGGGCCGAGTATTGAGTTTTTGATTGATTTTACAGCAAAGCCATCGAGTGTGTCGGGGATAATGATGTCGGTATTTGCGAAGTTGTAGTAACATGCTGTAAGTTCACCATTTACGCCAACCTGAACGTCGGAATCAGTAAGCCGATATGCAATAATAGCTTGGTATGAGCGTGTCAAGGCATAGGTTCGGGTATTTGGCAATAAATGGTTGCCTTCACTGTCGCGCCATCCCGTAAAATTGATGTTCGAATTCGTTGGTAAGGTCAAATACATCATTGGGTTTCCGCTAAATGCATTGCTTCCTATTTGTGTTAGCGCGTTTAAGTTGCTTATGTTGATGCTATTAATTGAATTGCTGTTGAAAGCGCGAGTGCCAATTTTTGTAAATGTAAAAGGAAGGCTAAGTGCTGTAATGCCTTTGTTCTCGAAAACGCCACCTAACGGGCCATCGGCAACTCCGGTAATAGTTTTATCTTTTATTGACGATGGGATGATGATGTTAGTGATTGAGAAATTATAACTGCACTGGGTAATTAATCCATCGTCGTTAATAGTTATATCGGCTCCAGTTAAAGTATATGAAGTAATTGGGGCTGCAATTAGATTTTGAATGCCTGCGAAACATAAGAATAGGGCAATGCAAATGGCTTTTTTGATCACTTTCATGGTTTTTTCTATAAAGTTGTTTGTTTGGGTTTGCCGCATACAAACCATTCTGTTAACAAACATACAATTATAGGATCACAAGCAAAAGCAGCATTTATTTTGCGGTTCCGATGGTATTTTTAACGGCTCAATTATTCTATTCTTCGGAATTAATTTGAAAATTAGAGTACCCTCTTTTCAATAGCATCAAGCAGTAGGTCTTTTTTTCTTCGCGACACTTCTATTTTAACCCCATCGGTAAGTTCAAGCCATCCACCTTCACCTTTTATGTAACGTACTATTGCGCTCATATTAATCAGATGCGATTTGTGTATTCTTAAAAAGCCATGAGGGGTAAGCAGTTCATCGTACTCTTTTAGCGTTTTGCTAACTAAAATTTTTGAACCGTCATTCATTATAAATTGTGTATAATTGACCGATGATTCGCATCGTACAATATTGCTCAATTTTACAATTGTTATTTTTTCGGCCGAACGTAAAGCCAACTGAGTGAGATTCTTTTCGTTCTGTGTCAATACATTTCGGCACGATTTGTTGTCGTTGAATTTTTTTACCCTTTCGATAGCCGATTTAAAAACGTCGGGATCGATTGGCTTTAGTATGAAATCGAGCGCACTAAACCGAAAAGCTTTTACTGCATAATGCTCAAACGAGGTGCAAAAAATTAGTTTGAAGTCATCGAATTGCAAACGACCTAAAAGGTCAAAGCCTGTACCATCGCCCATTTGAACATCGAGAAATACCAATTCGGGTTGTACTTTTTCAATAAGCTCGATGCCTGTTTCAACGCCGTTGGCTTCGCCCAAAACCGTTAATTCAGGAGCATATTTTGCAATGAAATTTTTAATTGTTTTTCGGCTTTTCTCTTCATCGTCGATTATTACTGTCTTCATAATTATAATATTTATGCCCACAAAAAATCAGAAATATAATTAAGCTTCTTCAATTGGCAAATTAATAATTACAGTTGTGCCCAAAGGTTTGTCGCCATCGTATTTGTCAATTATTTCAACTGTTGCAGTTGCATTATTGTGTATTGAAATGTTTTGGAGTCTTTCGGCGGTAATGTTCATTCCAAGTGAGTTGTGTGATTTTTGAGACTTGTTCTTCATCGATGCTTCTCTGCCTATGCCGTTATCGTCAATTGTGCATGTTAAGGTTTCATCTTTTAATTGAATCTCAATTTTTATAAATCCATTGTCGATGTTTTTGAACCCATGCTTTATTGAATTTTCCAAAAACGGTTGAATAATCATTGGCGGGATTGCAATAAAATCGCTTTCAATTTCTTCATCTACTGAAATGCTATAGTTGAATTTGTTGTTAAACCTTAATTTTTCTAGTTGTAAGTATATTTCCAACAACTCTAGTTCATCGTCGAGTATTACAAATTCTTTGCGCGAATGCTCCAGTATGCCACGCATTAGTTTGGCAAAATTGGCCAGGTATTTTTCAGCTAAATAGCTTTCGTTTTCCGAAATGAACGATTGTATTGAGTTTAACGAGTTGTAAATAAAATGAGGGTTCATTTGCGAGCGTAGCATCTTTTGTTCGGTTTGCAGGTTTTTGATTTTCAGTTCGTTATGTACTGCTCTTGTTTTTAGTTGATTTAGCTTGGCAAATAAAATAATTAGTGCCGCCGAAAGAAGTATCAAAACCAATAACAGCAATAATAACCTGTTTTTTGCTTTCACTTTTTGATCTTTTATCTCGTTGTCTTTCAGTAAGTTTTTAATTTCATTTTCTTTTTGGACCGTTTGGTATTTTGTGTCCAACTCTTCAATTTGCTTTTTCTTTTCCATATCGTAATATTCCGATGATGCTACCTCGTAGGCTTCGAATGCTTGTTTGGCTTTTTCAAAATTATGCATGTCGAGAAATGTGTTTACCTGATAGTAAAGCGATATAGCTTTTGATAAACTTATAGCATGTTTTTGCGATAGCTCCTCGGCCTGTTTTAAATAGTAGATGGCTTGATTGTAGTTTTTATTAATGTAATTAATTAAGCCTAGATTGTTGAGTGTTGGGATGATTTCTTTTTCGTGGCTGTTGCCTTTTTTTAATTCATACGCTTTTTCAAAATAGAACAAACACGAATCCCATGCTTGCTTGTGGTAAAAATAACTACCAAGGTTATTGTAGAGCCTCCCAGTTAAGTCGTTATTGTTTAAATTCAGTGCAATGTTGAGGCCGGCAAGGCATGCTGCTTTCGACGAGTCGGCTGCCCCCATGCTCCAATAGATTTTACTTCGAGTTAAGTAAGCATATATTAACCGGGTTGGTAAGTTATGTTGGTTGCTGATTGTTAGTGCTTTGTTGTTAAATTCGATTGCTTTTTCGGGGTTTGCATTATCGGCGTTTATCTCGGCCAGTTCGTTATAAGCAGTCGATAGCTGTTCAGGAACCTCATTGGGGATCTCTTTTGTTTCCTGTATAATTGATTCGTAAATCTCTATGGCTTTATAAAAACTAAAGAGCGATGAGTCGATTTGTTGATTGTTTTTATAAGCCAAGCCTAATTGTTTCAGAGCATTGGCTTTTGTGAGATTGCTTACTGCTGTTTGAGATGCTTTCAATCCAAACTGAATGGCTAAATTGTTGTTAACCTGTGTGTATTTTGTAGCCGAATCAATTAATGCTAATGTGGTGTTGTCATTTAATATCTCATGGTTTGCAAAACTAACAATAGGAATGATAAGCAAAAAAATGTGCTTTGTTATTCTTTTCATTTAATTTTTTTGATTAGTATGATTGTGTATAATTGTTTGCTTACCAAGATATAAAATAATTGATTTAGATGCTTTAAAAAATGAATAATGCAGCCTTTTTAAGTTTTCATTTTATGATTTTTTTATCCTTCTTCTTGCCCCAAAGGGGGGCTTGCTTGTTCAATGGTGGCTGCCTGAAGTAATTTTTTTGTTTTATGCTGTGGTCAATTAATTTAAAACGGCCATGTATATAGTAAAACTTTAATTATAAACTAATTAGGTTGTTGTAAGTCATTTATTTTTCATCGATCAGGCGGTAATGCACATCTGAAAACATTTTATGGCCAAGCGATTCGTCGTGGCACGAATTGCAGTCCATTTTCCCGGCAGTGTTTTTTATTTTTCCCTCGTTGCCATGACAAGCCATGCACGATTGTGCCGCTTCGTTACTGTGTGTGTTAGCGAAATAGCTGTTACTATGCAGTGAATTAAGCATCTCAACCACTTTGGCAGCCACACTGGCTGTCATGCGACGGCAGCGTTCTTTCCGTTCTTTGCTATCGATTTCAACACCTGCAATTTTGCTCCAATGTGTGTTCGAGGCATGGCATAACACCGAGTTCGATGCAATGGCGGGCAATTCCATTTCGGAACCTTCGGGTTTGAAAACCGGCTGAGGTTCTTTTTCGTACCACTGAAATAAATCGGTAATCAGGCTGTCGCGTACTGCTTTATCTGTAATAAAGAGCCCGAACAAAGCCGCAGAGCCATTAAGGGTACCACAGGTTGTGCCAAAACCGCCAATGCCGCCATGTCCGTATCGGAACATGTGGTAGGGGTACGATACAAAGGGCTCGCCATGAATTTCGGCCAGCTGCGAAACAATGCTTTTAAAAGTTGCATACATGCAACTGCCATCGGGGTAAAACTGGTAGGCCAGTTTTGCGGTGGTTCCGGGGTCGAGTGGCGTATAGTTCCATGGGTTTTCGCTTGGCTCGTGGCTCAGTTGCCGTGGTTTCAAATCGAGCTGTGGCTTGTGTTTAAATGCTTGGGCAAGTGTGAACATCCCAATACCACCTCCAGCTAAAAATCCGGCAGTTATTTTCATTGCATTACGTCGGTTCATTTTTTGGTTTTTTTACATTTTTAGGTTATTGTGAATGATAATGAGTTACAATATCCAGTTAAACAGATATCCCAGCAGAATGATAAAAATGGTAATTGTTCCGAAGAAAATTCCAATAAGTTTCCATGTCATCACCTTTTTGAGCAGGGTTGCTTCGGGCAACGATAGGCCCACAACGGCCATCATAAATGCGATAGCAGTGCCCAGCGGAACGCCCTTGGCTACAAAAACCTGAATTACGGGAACAATTCCGGCGGCATTGGCATACATGGGCACAGCCAAAATTACGGCTAGCGGAATGGCATACCATTTATCGGCCGAGAGGTAAGCAGCAAAAAAATCTTCAGGCACATAGCCGTGCATGGCGGCGCCAATGGCGATTCCAATCAGCACGTACACCAGCACTTTCCGAACAATGTCCCAGCCCTCGCGCACAATTCCGGGTAGCCTGTCGATGAAAGGCGTGTGTTCGGCTTCCCATTCCTCGGCTTCATGTTCACTTTGAATTTGAATCTGCTTCACCCAGTCGCTCAGGTATTTTTCAAGTTTGAATTGCCCAAGTATGAACCCGCCAATTGTTCCCAACAGAATTCCGCTAAAAGCATATACCAAGGTTGCTTTCACGCCAAACAGCCCAAGGAATAGGGCAACGGCCACTTCGTTAACCAAGGGCGAGGTAATTAAAAACGAGAAAGTTACTCCAAGCGGTATGCCTCCTTTTACAAACCCTAAAAACAAGGGTATTGACGAGCAAGAACAAAATGGCGTAATTGCACCGAACAACGAGGCCAAGAAGTATTGTAAGCCGTACATCTTTTTTGTGTTCAGGTAGTTGCGTAACCTGTCGATGGGAAAGTAGGCGTTTACAACGCTCATTAGCGAACTGATCAGAAACAGCAGGATCAGTATTTTAATGGTGTCGTAAAAGAAAAAGTTGACCGATGTGCCAAAATGTGATTCGGGATTTAAGCCTACAAGGTCGTAAATCAGGTAATCGATAAGTGGCTGAAGATAAATATAAAGTACCACCAGTGCAGGAACGATAAAGGCAATGGCCAAAAGTATTTTTTGATTTCGAGTCATTATGTGTTGTTTTGTTCGGTGTTCGTAAGTTACCCCCAACCCCCTGAAGGGGGCTCAAAAGGCTCAATTGTTTTATAAATTTGAGCTTTGTATTTTAATTGAGAAACGACAACAATTATGCACTACCCTTTAAGTCCCCTAGGGATTTAGGGGTTGATGAAAAATATTACCACAAAGTAAACGCCTACGCCTATAAAAAGCAGGGCTACCACGCGTCGGAACCACAGTTCGAAAGTTTTAAGCCGGTTGTAAACTTTGCCCAACGAACCCATCGAGAATGCAATGAGCCAGGCAAAAATGATTACAGGGATGCCTGTTGCCAAAGCAAAAACCAATGGTAAATACAAACCCGATGCACTGCTTATGGTCATTGGTATCAACATACCGAAATAAAGTACCCCGCTATACGGACAAAAAGCCAGTGCGAATACAGTTCCAAGCAACAATACTCCCCAAAACCCTTTGTTGGCACGGTTCTCCATTTTTTCTTGTATGAGACCCAAACCGGGAATTTTCACCCAATTGAAGGCGCCAATCATGAACAATCCGATGATGATGAGCAGCGGTCCCAATAATTTCTCGCCCCAGGTTGAAAAGAACCCTTCGATGTTGATTTGACCGGCACTGAAAAAGAAAATTAGTCCTAAGGCGGTGTAGGAAATGGCTCTTCCCAAAGTATAAATCAATCCGTTCAGAAATACCTTTCTACGGCTCTCAATATCCTTGCTAATGAACCCAATTGCCGTAATGTTGGTGGCTAACGGGCAAGGGCTAATAGCGGTCATTAAGCCTAAAAGCAATGCCGAAAGAACAGGGATTTCGGAGTTCTCAAAAAACTGGAGCAAAACTTCCATCTAAATTGAATTGATGGTTTCCTTTAATTTTTCTTTTAATTTCTCGGGATTGGTGCGTGCATACATAAATGCATCGTTGGTGAGGTTTACCACTTTGTCGCCTTTGATGATCAGCAAGGTTTGACCGTTTACTTTGTGTTTTTTCAATAATGAATTCTTTTTGTCCTGTTCGCGGTCTATTGATGTAAACTTGATTTTGTTTTCATAAACGTCGTTCAATACTTCTTTGGTAACTTCTTCAACAGCATTGCATGTAGCACATCGGCGTGTTGCATGAAAATAAATAACTTCAACATTTGAAATATCGG
>DAOSWJ010000094.1:0-10268 GCA_035380005.1 Prolixibacteraceae bacterium
ATGCCGACAAATTTAATTGGGATATGTTTGGATCGGTTGAAGCTTTGGGCAAAATACGCATGAAATCGATGCTGCAATTCCTTGCCGATTATGAACAGGGTTTAGAAGAAGGTCGCTACATTGCTGCCGAACTGCCTAAGCTGCCTTTCGACGATAACACTTTCGATCTGGCGCTTTGTTCGCACTTTTTGTTTTTGTACTCCGAACATCTCGACCTGGATTTCCACATCGAAGCCATTTCCGAAATGCTTAGGGTAGCTAATGAAGTACGTATTTTTCCGGTACTCGACTTGAATGCAAACCGCTCGGTTCACCTCGATGCAGTTATGGAAAAATTCCCAAACAGTGAATTGGTTAAAGTAAATTACGAATTCCAAAAGGGAGGAAACCAAATGCTTATAATACAAAAAAGTCATTAGTCATTAGTATTTGATGCTCGATATTGGATACTGGATACTGGATACTGGATACTGGATATTGACTACTAATAAACTACAGACTATTGACTTAATGACTACTGACTTAATGACTACTGACTTAATGACTACTGACTTAATGACTACTGACTTATGACCATGATAATAAAAATATGCGGAATGGGCGATGCGGCAATCATGCACCAACTGGCGCAACTGCCCGTCGATATGCTAGGATTTATATTTTACCCACGTTCGCCACGTTTTGTGGTGGGTAAGATCGATCCATCCGAGATTGCCCTTTTACCGGAAAACATTAGCAAAGTAGGCGTTTTTGTAAACGAAGATGAAGCGATAATTGAGACAAATGCCAAAACTTATAACATCGACACGCTACAGCTACATGGCAGCGAAAGCCCTCAACAGTGCGAAAAGCTCAAAAACAAAGGTTATCGCATTATCAAAGCATTCAACCTTACCAAGCAAAACGATTATTCGGCTTATGCTCCTTACTGTGAATATTTTTTGTTCGACACACCATCGGAACAACATGGCGGTACCGGCGCAAAATTCGATTGGAGTTTGCTTGAATCATACAAGGGACAAACACCATTCCTGCTAAGTGGTGGTATTGGCCCCGATGATGCCGAAGAGGTAAATCAAATAAAACACCCGCAAATGGCAGGGATAGATATTAATAGTAAGTTTGAAATTGAACCTGGGATAAAAAATCTCGAAATAATTCAGAAGTTCATAGAAAAGCAAAGAAATAGTCATTAGTCAATAAGTCATTACTCATTGGTAATTAGCAGAAAATAATAAATAACAAATAATAAATAATAAATAGCAAATGAGTTATTTAGCAAACGATTCAGGTTACTATGGCGAATTTGGTGGTGCATTCATCCCCGAGATGTTGCAACCCAATGTTGACGCACTTAGGGCCTGTTACAAAGAAATTATCGACTCGTACGAGTTCAAACAAGAGTTTATCGACTTGTTGAAAAATTACGTAGGAAGGCCGTCGCCGCTATACTTTGCCAAAAGGTTAAGCGAACGCTATGGAGCTAAAATATACCTGAAGCGCGAAGACCTAAACCACACAGGTTCTCATAAGGTGAACAACACCATAGGGCAAATACTTTTAGCCAAAAAAATGGGCAAAAGCCGTATTATTGCCGAAACAGGTGCAGGTCAGCATGGTGTGGCAACTGCTACAGTATGTGCACTAATGAACCTCGAGTGTGTGGTTTATATGGGTGCTACCGATATTGAACGCCAAATGCCCAACGTAAAACGCATGGAGATGCTTGGTGCGAAGGTGGTACCTGCCGAAAGCGGCAACAAAACACTTAAAGATGCTACCAACGAAGCCCTTCGCGACTGGATCAACAATCCGGAAGACACCTACTACCTGATTGGTTCGGTAGTTGGTCCGCACCCCTACCCCGAGATTGTAGCGAAGTTTCAATCGGTAGTAAGCGAAGAAATTGGCTGGCAGCTCGATGAACAAATTGGCCGTACCGCACCCGATTACATCATTGCTTGCGTTGGTGGCGGAAGTAATGCTGCCGGCGTATTCTACCATTACCTCAACGACACCAGTGTGAAACTTATTGGCGTTGAAGCATCGGGCATGGGCATTCACACCAACGAAACAGCTGCCTCGATGGCTTGTGGCGATGTGGGTTTTATTCATGGCTCAAAAACTTTATTGATGCAAGACGACGACGGGCAGATCATTGAGCCTTACTCGATTTCGGCCGGATTGGATTACCCGGGCATCGGCCCTTTGCACTCACACTTATTCAAAACAGGTAGAGCAACCTATATCGATGCAACCGACCGCGAAGCCTTGGATGCAGCATACCTGCTTACCAAAATTGAAGGGATCATTCCTGCTTTGGAATCGGCACATGCGCTTGCTGCTCTCGAAAAGATTCAATTCAAACCCGACGATGTAGTTGTGGTTAACATTTCGGGCAGGGGCGATAAAGATATGGATACGTATATTAATGAATTAGAAAAAAGTCATTAGTCATTAAGCCATTAGTATCACATACAAACTAATGACTCAATGACTCAATGACTCAATGACTGTGATTATGAACAAATTAATACAAAAACTGAACAATAAAAAAGAAAACCTACTGACCATCTATTTCACAGCAGGTTACCCTGAATTGAACGATACAGGTACAATTATCAAAGAATTGGAAGCTGCCGGTGCCGACATAATTGAAGTAGGCATGCCGTTCAGCGACCCTGTTGCCGATGGGCCAACCATTCAGGCCAGTAGCCTAAAAGCTCTGCAAAATGGTATGAGCATAAAAGTTTTGCTACAACAACTTAAAGCCATCAAGGGCGAAGTAAACATTCCCATTTTATTAATGGGATACATCAACCCGATTTGGAAATATGGAGTTGAAAAATTTATGGCCGACTGTGAAGAAGCCGGTGTTGCGGGGCTAATCTTACCCGACATTCCATTAAACGAATTCAAAACCGAATACGAAGCACTTTACAAAAAGCACCATTTAAGCAGCGTTTTCCTTGTTACGCCACAAACCAGCGATGAGCGCATTCGTGCTTACGACGAGGCTTGTACCGGTTTCATATACATGGTTTCGTCGGCCAGTACCACCGGAGCCAACAAAACTGTTGATGCCGAAAAGCAAGTAGCCTATTACAATCGGGTAAAAAGCCTGAACTTGAAAAACCCAACCCAAATCGGTTTCAACATAAAAGACAAAGCCTCGTTCGACAAGGCTTGCCAGTATGCCAATGGTGGAATAATCGGTTCGGCATTTATCAAAAAACTTTCCGAACATGGCGATTTGAAAGTGAAGGTGAGGGAATTTGTGAAAGAATTAATGTAAAATCAGTTTCTATGCACCATCGATATAGTTTTTGATGGTTTGTTTACAAGCTATAAATCAACAACATGATTTGCTTAAATATTTTTCTTAAATTTACATCAAACTCTTCGTGATATGACAAAGAAAGTATCTGAACCACAAGTAGAATACAATAAGGCTAAGCATCAGGTATTATATGCTCGTACCATAAAAGATAAAGTCAAGATCTCTTCTCTCCGTGGTAAATTGGGGGTGAAACAATCGGATAGCGAAATAACATCTCAAATAGAAGAACTAAGAAGGGAATGGGAACGCGATACTTAATCGACACTTGTGCTGTAATAAAATATCTTCAAAACTCTTTTCCTGAAAAAGGGTTGATTTTTCTCGACTCAATTCTTGATAAAGAATGCCAAATCTCATTCATCACTCAAATAGAATTATTAGCATGGAGAAATAATAATGAAAGCAGTTTAGCTATCTACAAACAATTCATAAAAGGATCAAAAATACTGTACATCAACGACATTGTCATCAATGAGGCTATTGAAATTAGAAAGAAAACTAAAGTAAAACTTCCCGACGCAATTATAGCAGCAACGGCTTTATGTTACAATCTCACTCTGATCTCCGACAATGACAAAGACTTCAATTTGATCACAGACATGGGACTTAAATACTTAAACCCCCGAAAATTATAATGTAACATTAATAGAAGTAAATATCTGCAAAACAAGTTTACTCAACATAAGCCATTACCCTAGTTTTGTAATCGGTATAATGAACGTAGCGCTCAACAGCATTCCACAAAACCACAGTATTTTTGCTGTTTTTAACGGCATAAGGCCTTACTTGATGGGAGGTGCTGTTTTGCGTTATTGGAGTTGTTTTCCATTCATTGCCCGAAATATCAAGTTCCCATTTTTCAATCTCGAAAATATCATTTCGTTCCAATGAAAGAAAAAGGATATGATCGCCTTTGGGTGAAATGCATAAACCGCCTGAATAATGCGGCTCGCGCTCAATTTGGTTTTCGGGCGTTTTGGGGAACCACTTTCCTGAGTTAACAATATCTTTATCGATCCATTGCCGGCCATCGTACCAAGCGTAGTGATATACATGCTCATTCTCGCTTGGATATCGGGCATAAGCAATTGCCGGATTTCCTTTGTCGTTTGCAAATATATCGAATACCCAAGCACGGTGCCCGGTTAATTTAGCATCGTAAACTAAAGTTGCCTGTGAGGTTTCAAAAGGCAGGTCGTCGATTGTACAGATCAAATCGCCGTTAGCTCGGTAAAACGCCCCCTTTTCGTAACAAGCGTAATAAACCGAATTGAAACGTTCATCGCGCGGATGCCCATCGGTAAATACCATGTGTATTTTTGATTTTCCATCGCTGTAATACTTCACATACGGTCGCTGCCCCCAAGTGAATGGTTCATTGGCTACTACAACTTTGCTTTCGGCCCATGTTTTTCCGCCATCGTCGCTCCAGCTAATATTTGGTTTGAAGCCAAGCCAACGTCCGAAAAGATAAATTCGGTTGTTCTCGCCAGAAAGCATAAAAGGGTTCGCATACGTATATTTATTATCGCCATATTTATCGAGGTGAGTACCGCCATTGGGATTAATTACAACAGCAGCTTGCCAATCTGATGCATTGTATGGCTTTACAGAAACGTTCATATATAGGTTGTGACTATGATGTTTGGTGTAAAAAGCAAGCAAATGGCCATCGTTGCGCTGCAAAAAAGCAGGATTATTATGATCGTCAATTTCAAGCTTTTCGTTTAAAACAGATAAAAGCTTCTCATTGGTTTCAAAATTGTATTGCAACGAAGCAACACTCCCATCTTCGGTTACAAAGCCTGTAAGCAAGCTATTGTCCTGTATCATTATTGCTCTCGGATCGGAAAACCAGCACCAGGTGCCATCATCGCTTAGCGTTAAGGTTTGTGGCTCGGTTATACAAGCCGTTAAAATGCATAGATTTACAAATACAAATGCGAAAAAATTCTTAACTGAAATCATTATAGAACAGGTTTTTGATTATGATCCCTAAAGCTATTAAAAAACAAATACATTGAATAACTATATCCAAAAATCATAGAATTCAAATCTTTAAAAAAGATCTGCTGATTTTATGTCACAAAACTTTTACTTTTAGGTCTTATCAATAAAACATTTTATTTGAATCGCTTCGAAAACATATACACCGAAAATTATCGACTGATATTCAATGTTGTGCAAAAGATTATTGGCAACACCGAAGACGCTTCAGATATTGTACAAGAAACGTTCATTGTTTTATACCAGGCCCTTCAAAAAAACACGAGAATCGATTATCCCCGGAGCTGGCTCTACCGTGTGGCGGTAAACCGAAGCATTGATTACCTGAAAAAGCAAAACAGAAATGGCAACATTGAACAAGCAAAAAACATTGCCACCGAAGAACACTCTTTTGAAACTACGGAACAACAAAAAATAGTACAACAAGCCCTAATGAAACTTAAACCCGAAGAAAAAACATTAGCTGTTTTATACAGCGAAGGATTATCGTACAAGGAAATGGCTGAAATAAGCGGAATTAAATTCACTTCAATTGGGAAAACCCTTGCACGTACGCTTAAAAAATTAGGTAATGAACTTAAAAAATTGAATTATGAAATGTATTAGCAATAAAACCATTCAAAAATATATCGATAACGAAATAAGTGCTTCTAAGAAAAGTTCTATCGAAAAGCACCTTTCGGAATGCAAAATATGCTCCGAGAAGATGAACAACATGAAATCGTTGTCGGTGAATGCGAAGCAAGCTATTGGCTCGTTAAATATCAACAACATTGAGATACCTACTTTTAATTATTCAAAAGCACAAAATAAACAGCGCAAAATCAAATACATTATATACAGCCTTTCGGC
Source organism: Prolixibacteraceae bacterium (assembly GCA_035380005.1). Classification (GTDB taxonomy): domain Bacteria; phylum Bacteroidota; class Bacteroidia; order Bacteroidales; family Prolixibacteraceae; genus Roseimarinus. The sequence continues at coordinate 6,200 of DAOSWJ010000094.1, forward strand.
TGCCTGTATCATATTCTTTATTTTCATTTTTGTCGACAAAAAACAAGAACCATGCACCGAAACATACAGCATTGTTCAATCAATTACCTGGGAGGCCGATGCCAACCAACCATTTACCAATCAAAACTTTGCTATTGAAATAAACGACGGCAAGGGCAACAACACAATTATTTACCTTGAATAATAATCAATAAAAATAAAAGCAAAATGAAACAAGCAATTATAATCATGGCCATGGTAATGATCGGGATGACATTGCAGGCACAAAACCTGATTGAAACCTACAAAAAAGGAACAGTAAAACTGGTACCCGATACCGAATATGCCAAAGGAAACAATTGGGACAAAGTTTTTGAAACTTTTAACGATACACTGTACGGCAAACACATGGGCTTTCGAAAAAGCATCAGACTTTTGCCCGATGGCTCGGTAGTAGTTGACCATCCTTACCGAAACTTATACACAAAGTTTTCGCCAAACGGTGTTTTCGAGAAAGAGTTCCAACTGGTAAACAGCAAAGGAGTACCCTTTAAAAAAACCTATCAAATAGCAGGCATAATCAACAACAATACTTTTTTCACCAACCTCGACAATGTGGGCAATATGATTTGTTTCGACTTTGATGGAAACTATAAGAAAACGCTTAAGCTCGACTATATGGCAGGAATGCTTGCTTTGCCCAACAATAAAATTGCAGTTGTAGGCTGGGCAATTTGGAGCGACAAGTTCCGCGATTTTGTAGCTTTGGTTGATTATGAAACCAATAAAGAAAAAATAATATGGGATCATTTTACCGACCGTAGTTATGAGCCGGAGAAAGAATGTAAACTTTTCAACTACAGCTACTTCTTTAAAGAGCGGGGAGCAATTTCCTTCAACACCATGCCGCACACAAAATCAACGGGCATGAGTGCACGACCTATTATTTCAACAAACGGAGATCAACTAATTGTAGCACTTCCATCTAAAGGTGATATCATCATTTTTGATTTCGAAGGAAATAAAATTGGGAAAAACAAAGTTCCGTGGGCCAATAACTTTATTTCGGTTGAAGAACAAAAAGAAATTCAACGCAAAGCCATCGCTAAATACAAAAGCATGAAAGATCAAACCATTGCGAGCTGGGTTTCGCCCGAGGAAAACCGCCTGGCAATAGAAACAATTATTAAAAATATGGAAAGCGATTTGGGAAAAATTACTGACCCGATTCCGGTGCCGGCCATTTCAACAATTATTAAAGATTCTGACGATAATTTGTTGTTTTTCGAATACCCAAAAGAAGAAGGTTCCAACAAATTCAATGTATGGGTAATGAAAAACGGAGGCGAGTTTATTTGTCAAAGCAGCTTTGTTTGCGATGAGTACAACCTTCAAATCAACCCGGACAAAATGGTCTTCCGCAATGGCATGATATATAGTTTACAAACCCTTAAGAATGCTAATGGTGTACCGCTAAGGCTGGTTCGTTTTAAGTTGGAGTAAACACATTAAAAAGATTTTTAGATTTAAGATAAAAGACTAAAGACTTTATTTCTAAATATTAACCATAAAAAACGGGTTGACTGAACGAACAGACAACCCGTTTTTATATGTATGAACTGATGTTTACATCAAGAAACTGAGCAAGATACCAGCGCCTACTGCTGAACCAATTACACCCGAAACGTTGGGCGCCATAGCGTGCATAAGCAAGTGGTTGCTTGGGTCGTTTTTCAAACCTTCGACCTGTACAACACGAGCACTATCGGGTACAGCCGAAACACCGGCAGCACCAATCATCGGGTTAATTTTATTATCGCCTTTCAAGAACAAGTTCATGATACGGGCAAAAACCAATCCACCAGCTGTTGCAACCATAAACGACAATGCTCCCAAACCAAATATTTTCAACGAGTCCCAAGTAAGGAATACGTCGGCTTGCGTTGAAGCGCCAACAGTAATACCCAACAAAATGGTAATAATATTGATTAAAGCATTGCGCGACGTATCGGCCAAACGCTCGGTAACCCCCGATTCTTTAAGCAAGTTTCCGAAGAACAGCATCCCCAACAAAGGTAAAGCCGATGGCGAGATGAACAATGTGAGCAACACACCAATTATCGGGAACAAAATCTTTTCGGTTTTAGAAACCGCACGTGGAGGTTTCATTTTAATGAGCCTTTCTTTCTTTGGAATAATCAACCTGATAATAGGAGGCTGAATTACTGGCACCAAAGCCATGTATGAATAAGCAGCAATTGCAATTGCACCCATTAAGTGCGGAGCCAGTTTCGACGACAAGAAAATTGCTGTTGGACCGTCGGCACCACCAATAATACCAATTGCGCCCGATTCCTGCGGAGTAAAACCCAAAGCGGCAGCACCAAGGAAGGTTGCAAAAATACCTATTTGCGCAGCAGCACCCAAAATCATCAGTTTAGGGTTCGATATTAGCGACGAAAAATCGGTCATGGCACCAATACCCAAAAAGATAAGCGGAGGATAAATACCCTGTGTTACCCCAAAGTAAAGGTAATTCATTACCGACCCTTGTTCATAAATACCAATTTTATAACCTTCAACAAATGGGATGTTACCAATAATTACCCCAAAACCTATGGGTACAAGCAACAATGGTTCATAATCGTATTTAATGGCCAGAAAAATAAAGAACAAACCAACAAAGATCATCATCAGGTTGCGAATGTCGAAATTGGCAAAACCAGTGAAGGACCAAAACGATTGCAAGCCATGCAAAGTAGCTCCTAATGGACCAACTGCATCGCCACCCGAAGCAGGTTCCATAGCCCAAGCATCCATCCAACCAAAAACCGATTGAAAAGTGAGCAAAATGGCAACTGCAACCAGTGCTATTATACTTTTTCTATATTTACTGTTCATAACTTTCTACATTTCAATCAGCACATCGCCTTGCAAAACGGCATCGCCCGGTTTAACTTTTATTGTTTTCACCACACCTTCTTTTTCGGCCAAAACGTTGTTTTCCATTTTCATGGCTTCCATAATAAGCAAATTATCGCCTTTTTTAATGGTATCGCCAACGTTAACCAAAATTTTGAAAATGTTGCCTGGCAGCGGTGCTTTAACCAAAATACCAGCTCCGGTTTGCGCTTTCTGAATTGTTCCTTCGCCAGGTTTCTTTTCAACAGGTTTACGCACTAATTTTGGCGTTTTGCTTTGTTTTACTTCGCGGTGAAGCTGAACGTTGTATTCGGTTCCGTTCACTTCAATTTGGGCAACCTCGCCTTCTACGTCGTTAATTTTTACTTCGTAATCGCTACCCTTTATTGTAAATTTATATTTCTTCATTTTACTAACATATTAACTGGGAAAATTTCTGACACCATAAATTTTTGAGCTCCAGGGAGAATACCTTCTCTCAATACGTTTTATGGTAATAATATTGCTCTCCTCATCGTGCTGTTCCTCAAAAAAGAGGTGTAGTGCCATAGCTATGGCAGCTGTTTCGTCGCCGCTGAGATATTTTTTATCATCCGAATCAGACAATTGTTGTATTTGTTTTGTGCTTGCTTTCTTTTTGAAATTGATATTCATTAATTTTGGAACATTGGTAAAAACGATTACCAAAACGACCAACGCAACAAACACAATCAACCAACCAACTATTGTGATGATCCAAGCTTGACTATCGACTAGTAATAACACCATATCATCTTAATTTTTACAATGGAATATTGCTATGTTTCTTCATAGGATTGCTCAGCCTTTTGGTTTGCAATGTTTGGAAAGCACGAATAACACGGAAACGTGTATTGCGTGGTTCAATTACATCGTCGATATAACCATACGAAGCAGCTTGGTACGGATTGGCAAATGCTTCTTCGTACTCATCGGTTTTCTTCAAAATGTATTCGAGTCGTTCTGTTTCGTCTTCAATTTTCGAAACGTTACGACCTTCCAGCACTTCAATAGCACCTTTGGCACCCATTACAGCAATTTGTGCACTTGGCCAAGCATAGTTAAAGTCGCCACGTAACTGCTTACAGCTCATCACATCGTGAGCACCACCATATGATTTACGTATGGTAACGGTTACTTTTGGCACAGT
>DAOSWJ010000095.1:0-10229 GCA_035380005.1 Prolixibacteraceae bacterium
ATTTGGTCAGGCCATACTTGTCCGAAAGTCAGGTTGATTCGGTCATTGCTTTTGCACTAAATCAGAAAGGCGATATTTCGAATTGGAATGCAAGCAAACGCTTTGAGGGGTATGTTGAAAATGCCAATTCGAATAGGGTGTGTTGGGCCGATAATGAACATTGGTACTGCTCGCTATTGGTATGGCAGTCGTTTTTGTATGTTACCGGAGTCGATTTTGATGTGAACGGAGGATTTTATGTTTATCCTAACGATCTGTTGCTTAGTTCTTTGTTTGATAATGCCAATGACCAACAACGGCGTTTTAGGTTTTAGCTTTAAAGTTTTATGCTCATTATTTCGCGAATACTCAGGAGCAGATCTTCCAAAAATATCGTTGAACCATCGTTATAAACAACTGCAATGTTGATTTTGTCGTGCATTGGGCGTTCGCTTAAAATTACTGAGCCAACTTTTTTGTTTTGCTGCGCTTCGTGAATGCTAATTTTTGAGTTGCTGTTGAACTCAGTAACAAACGAATTTTTTTCATGTTTAATGGCTCCGTAATTAACAAAACCTGAAATGTGTAGCGGAAAAATAGTAGTTTCGAATTTGACTTTGTCGAATAGCATTGTGCCGTTACTAAGAACTTTTATTAACGATGATGTTTTAATGCTTGCTTTTTGTTTATTGTTACTAAAAACAGTAAGATCAGTTTGCATGCGGCTTTTGTTTTTGCCGGGTTTGGTTCTGATACTGAAATCTGCTTTTATTTTTTCGAATTGAACCGACGCTAAATAATCAACCGGGACTTGATGTTCCATTCTACCATTTATTAGCAACTGAATTTCTTTTTTCCCTTTAATATCGAGTGATATGTTTGCGCATGTTGGCATCATGGTTTCCCATGCCGATAACGACTCGCTATACTGGCTGATTACAAAGCGGGCCAGGCTGTCGTGTGCCGATTGGTAAGGGAATATAATTACAATAGAATCGGAAGTACTGTGTCGATAAAATTCATTGGTTGAGTTGTTTAGCCTGTAAATGCCTTTTTGCTTTTCAAAGTCGAATGTGTGGATGCTTTGTGCTCCGTTATTGGCATTAAACCTGTACGGAACTGGCAGGTTTTTGTAGCTGTACAGTTGCTGCAGAGCTTGGTATGCAGTAGAACGAGAGAATTGCTTCGCAAGCAAAATCAGTTCCGAATCGAAAGCCTTCAGTTGTTTCTCGGCATTTTTAGCATCCATTTTTTCGGAGCAACCTATTGTAAAAACAAATGTCGTTAATAGTATTATTATAAAGAAAATGTACTTCATTTATATTAAATAAGAAATGAAATGGTATTCTGAATTTGTTTTTGGGTAAAAGTATATTTTTCGGTTAAAACAATGCATGAATCAAATTAAAAAGTATTTACTATGCTAAAATGTAGTTCAAAACATGGTTTTAATTTTTTAAGGTTTGTTGTCAAATATACTTAAGCTCGAAAAAATGCAAATACTCCGTAATTTTTTATATTTTTCGAAACTGCAATAATTATAAGAGGATTATACATGAAATCTGTTTTATTTGTAATTGTATCGGTGCCGGTTTATGGTGTATTGTATTTGTTTACAGCCTTTTCGGTGCTTGCTGTTATTCTTTTTTCGTATTTACAACTGAAAAAAATGGTTTACCATGGTATCTGGTTTTGGGCAAATACTTCGTTCTTGTTAATGGGTAAACGCTTAAGGGTATCGGGTAAAAGTAATATTGTAAAAGGTGAGAAATATGTTCTAATAGCAAATCATGCAAGTTTGTTCGATATTGTGGCAATAATGGCTTTTCACCCAAGTGTTTCGTGGTTTGGTCATGTGCGCTTAACCAAAATACCTGTTTTTAAGCAATTGTTGAAGATGATTGATTACATGCCGGTTAAGCATGGGAATTTAAAAAATACAAAGGAAATTATTGAACAGGCGAAGCAAAATGCAAATGGGCTTACAATTGCAGTTTTTCCTGAAGGAACACGCACTAAAGATGGAAAGATGCAGCCCTTTTTCAGAGGCTTTGTTCACGTACTTAAGCATGCAAACATGCAGCTTCTGCCTGTAACTCTAAACGGTTTTTACCAATTGAAGCCAAAGCACCGATTTTCGATTAACTTTAGTGCCAAATTAAATATAACCATTCATCAGCCAATCAATCCCGAAATGTATGAGGAAAAAAACGATAACGAAATTATTGTTCATGCTAAAGAGGTTATTGAATCGGCTTACACAGGATAATACTTATGGACAAAATCACAAATGAAAAATGGGTTTTTATAGTGAACCCCATAGCAGGTAATAATTATGCCGAAACCCTTATTCCTAAAATTAGCGATGAAATCATAAAGCACAATATCGATGCTGTAATCGAAACCACAGAATATCATGGCCATGCCACAAAAATTGCAATGGCTCATGTCGAAAATGGAACAAAGTACATCGTTTCGGTGGGAGGCGATGGTACGCTTAACGAAATAGCTAAAGCCCTTTTGGGTAAGCCCGATCATGTTTTAGGGGTAATTCCGGCTGGTACCGGTAACGACTTTATTCAAATATTGGGCTTCCCAAACCGCTTCGATGAATCGCATTGGGACGTATTCTTTCAAAAAATATAACCTTAATGGATGCAGGCTCGTGCAATAATATTCCTTTTTTTAATGGAATGGGCCTCGGATTCGATGCCGAAGTGGCTGCGCAAAACTATTCCCCCGATGGTGAGGTTAAAAAAGGGGGGAAAGGCAAATATTGGTGGCACATTATCAAAACCTTGCTTTTTTATCGCGAACACCGAATGACTATTGTGAACAATGGCTCGAGTAAAAAGGTTAATTGTTTCATAAATACCATATCGAACGGGCGCAGGTTTGCAGGCGATTTCTTTTTAACCCCAAAAGCAATTGCCAACGATGGTTTGCTCGATGTTTGTGCTATTGAAAAACTAAATCTTTTCGAACGTTTTTCGATTTTGTTGAAAGTGCCTAAGGGAGAGCATTTGAATGTGAGTAAAGTGAAGTATTTTAATAGCGATAAACTTAAGCTTGAATTCGACAGAGAGGTGCCTTTTCATGTTGATGGTGAACTGTTTTTTGCTTCATTTTTTGAGGTAAATATTATTAAAGGTGCAATTAATGTAATATTTAACCCCAATGGTGATCATTTTTTTACATTTAGTTAGTATTATTAATGCTGAAAAAAGTTAATTTTCCGCTTTTTAGTATCTTTCGGCAAAATATGAACAACGAGGTTAAACACATAGCATTTTTCGATATCGACAAAACCATTTTGAAAATCAACAGTGGTGAAGCGTTAATCAGGCATGCCTACAGCAAGGGTCTTATGAGTACAATTGGTTTGCTTAAAGCCATTTATACAGGTTTGCAGTACAAGTATGGCTGGAAGGATACGCACAAAATTATTCACAAAATGGGCAGCTGGCTCAAAGGTTTATCCGAAGATAAGTTCAATAAATTGTCGAACGAAATTTTTCACAAAGATATTTTGCCCAACATAAGGCCGAATATTATTCACGAAATTGAAAAATTGAAAGCCGATGGTGCCGAGGTGGTAATCTTATCGTCGGCTGTTGAGTCAATTTGTGTTCCTTTGGGCAATCACTTAAAAGTTGACGATGTAATTTGTACAAAGCTTGAAGTGAAAAATGGAAAATTTACTGGTTTGCCAGTAGGTAAATTTTGTTTTCGCGACGAAAAGCTGATCCGCCTAAAAAAGTATTGCGAAGAAAGGGACTATCCGCTTAGCGATGCTGCATATTATGCCGATGCTATTGATGATTTGCCTGCTCTCGAAAAAGTAGGCCATCCGGTTTGTATTGCACCCGATAAGAAACTGAGCAAAATTGCGCTTCAGCGAGGTTGGCAAATTCATAAATGGTAATCTTCGAATTGAAACTGGAAATCCTTTTTTTTTCTTTCTTTTCTGCCTAAATTAGTGCGACTTAAAAAAATCTTGTAATGGCTTTTCTTTCAAAAGATAAGGTGTTTTCGAAACGTTGGTTGAAAGATTATTCTTTTATAATCTTGGGCGCTTTCATTTTGGCGCTTGGTTTCGTATATTTTATATCACCCCACAAAATTGTGCCCGGAGGTGTTTATGGCATTGCGATAGTTGTTCACCATCTTACAAAAGGGGTTTTTAGCTTTTGGCCCGATGGTATCCCTATTGGTTTGTTCGGTTTGGTGCTTAATATTCCGTTAACCATTGCAGGCATTAAAATATTGGGACCCAAGTTTGGTGTAAAAACAGTTACCGGTTTTGTGCTTTCGTCGGTTTTTATGGATGGTATAACCTTTTTGCGCCCCGATGGCAATTTGCCCTTGGTTGACGATGTCTTGCTTTCGTGCGTTTTTGGAGGCGTTTTAATAGGTGTTGGGTTGGGCTTAATCTTTAAGTCGAGGGCAACTTCGGGTGGATCTGATATTGTGGCCATGATTATTGCCAAATATACCAATGTTCCGCTTGGTCAGTTGCTAATTTATGTCGATTCGGTTATTGTTTTGCTAGGCCTTGCAGCTTTTCACGATTGGAAAATTCCCCTCTATTCGTGGTTGGTCATTTACATTACAGGAAAAGCAATTGATATTACCCTCGAAGGAAGCAACTATCACAAAGCATTGTTTATCATTTCGAAAGAACACGAAAAAATTAAAAATAAAATACTGAATGACCTCGAACGGGGTGGAACCTATTTTGCCGGAAAAGGAATGTACACCGACGAGGAAAAACAGATTATTTACACAGTGGTAAACCGGCGCGAAGTGGCAATTTTGGAGCAGTACATTCATGCCATCGATCCCGATGCTTTTATCACAATTATGGATACCCGCGAAATTTTGGGCGAAGGTTTCCATTCGTTAAAAAACAAAATGGAACAATGATACGAGCAAGTTCCGAAATTGAATCACAGCTAACGTTTGTTTGCTGTAAGGTTGTTGAGGGATTTGCCGTTGGTTTTTACAAAAACATGATACGAAACTATTGTAAATCTGCAATTTTATAGATTGTAAGTGAATGAAAAAGAGTGTTTTGTCTATATTGTTTTGTTGCTTGCTTCTGGCGGCCAATGCCCAGAAAGTTGGGCTTGTGCTAAGCGGTGGAGGGGCAAAGGGTATTGCCCATATTGGCCTAATTAAAGTGCTCGAAGAACACAATATCCCAATCGATTATGTGGCAGGTACTTCAATAGGTGCAATTGTTGCAGGTTTGTACGCCATGGGAATGAGCCCCGACGAGATGCTTGATCTGTTCAACTCCGACGATTTCAGGCTTTGGTCAACCGGAACACTCGATAAAGACGATTTGTACTATTTTAAAAGCAAAGACGAGTTGCCCGATATGATCAAACTCGATATTACCAAAAAAGAATCGGGTGTTAAGCTTATTCTGCCGTTGAATATTGTCCCCGAACAACAAATGGATTATGCTTTTATGAATTTAACTGCTCAATATACCGCTGTGTGTAATGGCGACTTTAATAAGCTTATGGTGCCTTTTAGGTGCGTGTCGACCGACATTTACCTTAACCGGCCAATTATTCACAGTAATGGCGATTTGGGCGAAGCCATCAGGGCATCGATGAGCTTTCCGTTGGTTTATAAACCCATTGAAAAAGATGGGATGCTCCTTTTCGATGGTGGTATAGTTAATAATTTCCCAACCGATGTTATGCAGCGCGATTTTGCCCCCGATATCATTATTGGTCACAAAGTTACCGGCCTCGACACACAGCCCGACCCCGATGATCTCTTCAGTCAGATTGAAGCAATGGTTACCCAGCTAACCAATTACGAAATACCTGATACAATTGGAATTTTGCTCGAATCGAAGCTTGATAATGTGAGCTTGTTCGATTTCCCAAAAGCTAATTTTACCTACAGCAAAGGCATCGAAACGGCAATGTTGAAAATCGATTCAATTGAAAATATTATCCATCGAAGGGTGCCTAAATCGGAGGTTGATCGTAAACGGGCAGAGTTCAAAAGCAAAAAACCCGATTTGGTTTTTAATAATATACAAGTTGAAGGAGTGAAGGAAAATAAGCAACGCAGGTATATTATTCAGTCGATTAAGTATAACGAGAAAACCATTAACGAAGATGAACTTAAATCGTCGTATTTCAAGCTCATTGCCGACGACCACATCAAATCTATCCAACCTTTGGCATACTACAACCGCCAAACCGGATATTTCGATTTACATTTAAAAGTTGAGCCACGTAAACCGCTCGACGTCGATTTTGGAGGTCATTTATCGACACGGGCCAATACTTTTGGGTTTTTACAAGCCAACCTGAAAGCTTTCAACAAACAATCGTATTATTTTTCGACTAACTTGTTCTTCGGAAAGTTTTATAATTCGTTTATGGTTGGTGGGCGATTGTATGCTCTTAATCGAAATCCCTTTTATGTTTCGTCGTATTTTACGCTTAATTATTGGGATTACTTCTCGACTAGTACCGACTTGATATTTACTGATATAAGGCCTCAATACATTCGTCAAACCGAAAATAATATCCGGCTCGAAGTTGGGATACCTTATACTAAAACCGGTATAATCGATGCTGGTATCTCCCGTTCAACTTCGCTCGATGAATACTACCAAACAAAAGTGTTTAATCAGGGCGATATTCTCGATGAAACAACTTTTAGGGCCACTGCAATTCATATCCGAATCGATAAAAAGAATTACGATTTCAGGCAATATCCAACCGAAGGCGGACGAAAGTTTTTCAACCTGCAATACATAAACGGAACCGAATATTTTGTTCCGGGTACTACTTCGCCTATTCAAAACGAAGTTGAAAACAATCATGAATATTTTCAAATTACAGCCAAATACGATGAGTATTTTCGTGTGCGTAAGTCGTTGGCATTGGGGGTAATGGCCGAATCGGTTATCAACAATAATGCCTTGTTCAGCAATTATACTTCAACATTGTTAAACGCTCCGCGTTTTAACCCAACACCCAATAGTTTATCGATGTTTAACGAGCATTTCAGGGCCAACCAATACTTTTCTATAGGTGGTAAAGCGCTTTATCTTTTTAACCCTAACTTTCATCTTCGTACCGAAGTTTTTGGTTTTTTTCCGGTGCAAAGTATTCTTTCGAGCTCGGGTAATAAGGCAAATTATGCACAAAAAGTATTTACAAAAGCACATTTTATGGGCTTGGCAGCATTGGTTTATCAAACAAGGTTCGGCCCATTAAGCGCAGAGCTCAATTATTACGATAAAGTTGGTCAAAAGTGGTTCTTTTCGGTAAATATGGGGTATATGCTCTTTAATAAAAGGGGTTTCTGACAAACAAATATTAGAACTAAAGCTTGGTTTTTACGTTATATTTCCAAATTACAATTCAATGGAAATAAATAACGATACTTATAAAAATCCCAACTCGGATGATGCTTCGAAACAACACAAAGGTATGCCTCAGGGTTTGGTAACTGGCTTTTCAAAATTCAACCGCAACGATCGTATCGATTCGCTTAACAATTATTTGGGAGAAGATGTTAGTGATTTTTTGAACACTTTTTTGCACCCCGATGAAAAGGTGCAGCACTTGGTAAGCGAACTAAGCGAAAATTTTCTGAGTAATTATTTTCTCCCTTTTGGAGTAGTTCCAAATGTGCTTGTAAACCAACAAATGTACATGGTCCCAATGGTTATTGAAGAAAGCTCAGTTGTTGCAGCAGCATCGCGGGCAGCGGGTTTTTGGGCAAAAAATGGGGGCTTTTCAGCAAGGGTTGTCGATACATTGAAGAAAGGGCAAGTGCATTTTACATGGAGCGGATCGGGGAGTTTTCTTAAATCGGTTTTTGCTCAAATAAAATCGCAAATTTATGCCGATATGGCTCCAATTACAGGAAATATGGAGCAGCGGGGAGGTGGAATTATTGATGTTGAACTGCTTGACCTAAGCCATAAAATTGAAAATTACTATCAGCTCGATGTTGCTTTTAAAACAGCCGATGCTATGGGTGCCAATTTTATCAATACTTGTCTCGAAACCATGGCTGGCACACTCAACAGTTTTATGACCAAACATACAAACAAAGGTAAGCTCGAAATCATCATGTCGATTTTGTCGAACTATACTCCTGCTTGTTTGGTTGAATGCTCTGTTTCGTGCCCAATTGAAAAACTTGCGCACATGAGCGGTGCATATTCGCCGCACGAGTTTGCCGAAAGGTTCGCTTTGGCGGTGAAAATAGCCCAAGTTGATGTTTCGAGGGCAGTTACGCACAACAAGGGAATTTACAATGGCGTTGATGGGGTGGTGCTGGCCACCGGAAACGATTGGCGTGCCATTGAGGCTGCTGGTCATGCTTTTGCCTCTCGAAACGGAACATACGGCGCACTGTCGGATGTTGAGATCATTGATGGGAATTTTAAATACTCGATAAGCTTGCCATTGGCTGTGGGAACTGTTGGAGGGCTGACCCAAAACCATCCAATTGCCGCTTTCGCAATTAAAATGTTACGAAACCCATCGGCAAATAGTTTGATGCAAATAATGGCTGCAATGGGCATGGCCAATAATTTTTCAGCTGTTGCGTCGTTGGTTACATCGGGTATTCAAAAAGGACACATGAAAATGCATTTGGCCAATATACTTAATCAATTAGGTGCTTCCGATGGTCAAAAAGAAGCTGCAAAAAAGTATTTCGTGAACAAAACAATATCGTTTGCCTTAGTCAGTGATTTTCTGAAAAACGACAATTGAAATGCAAGGGAAAATTACTCATTCAGATCATATAGCAAAGTACCGATCAAATGCCAAGTTGCTTGTTTCGGGAGAATACTTGGTGCTGAAAGGTGCACTGGCATTGGCTTTTCCGCTAAATGTGGGTCAGGATTTGACCGTAGTTCAAACAAATTCGAGATATGTTAATTGGTTGAGCACAGAAAATGAAAAACACTGGTTAAATGCCAAATTCTCATTGCCCGATTTAAATATATTAGAAGCCGATAATTTATCAATAGCCAAAAAACTTCAACAGATTTTGAATTTTGCTAAAACATTGAATCCTGATTTTCTTTGTACAACTAATGGTATTGATGCCAAGGCTAATGTGGGTTTCAATATTGAGTGGGGATTGGGGTCTAGCAGTACGCTCGTGTCAAATATTGCTTTGTGGGCTCAGTGTAACCCTTTCGAATTAAACCGGTTGGCATTTGGTGGTTCGGGTTACGATATTGCTTGCGCAACATCGGCAAGTCCGGTTCTTTTTCAACTTAAAGAAGAAAAACCTGTTTATGAAAATGTGAAAGTCAATTGGCCTTTTATTGACCAGCTTTATTTGGTTTGGCTCAACAAAAAGCAAATAAGCAGTAAGGAGGTTAAACGCTTCGATCAAATAAATGTTGATGAAAGCAAAATTGAGTTGGCAAGCAAAATCACCAAAAAAATGATTGATTGTGAGCTTTTAAGCGAGTTTGTGGAGTTGATGGAAATGCATGAGGATTTGGTGTCGCAAATTATTCAAAGTCCAAAAGTGAAGCAGGGCTTATTCTCCGATTTTGATGGGGCTATTAAATCGCTTGGTGCATGGGGTGGCGATTTTGTTTTGGTGGCTTCAGATAATTCTTTTCACGTTGTCAAGAATTATTTCAAACAAAAGGGCTTTAATACTGTTCTAAGCTTCAAATCGATGATTTTGTAATAGCAGTTAACTTTAAATGATGACACATAACCAGCACGATATAATTAAGTGGCAAAGCCCATCGAATATTGCTTTGATTAAATATTGGGGGAAACACGGCCAACAACTACCACAAAACGCTTCGTTAAGCATGACACTTAAAAATGCTTTTAGCGAAACATCGCTCCGATACCGTCATTCTCCCGACGACATGGAAGTGCAATATTTTTTTGAAGGTGAAAGGCACCAGTCATTCGAAGAGAAGGTGATCATGTTTTTGGAACGCCTTAAAAACGAAATGCCCTTTTTGAGCGATTACTCGTTCCGCTTCGATAGCCGAAATTCGTTTCCTCATTCAACGGGCATTGCTTCGTCGGCATCATCGATGAGTGCAATTGCGCTGTGCTTGTTAACAATGGAGGAGGAAGTAAAAGGTGATAAATTGAACCCCGTAGAATTTTATGAGCGGGCATCGCATATTGCGCGTTTGGGATCGGGTAGTGCAGCACGTTCGGTAATTGGAGGCTGGGCAACTTGGGGTATCATTGAAGGATATAAGC
>DAOSWJ010000096.1:0-10229 GCA_035380005.1 Prolixibacteraceae bacterium
ACCAGTTTATTCCGACGAAAAGGCTATCGTAATCAACGAAATCAACTACCGATCGCACCCCGATTACGACTCAGGCGAGTGGATTGAACTTTACAATAACAGTGAACAAACCATCAATTTAAATGGATGGAAAATTAGTGATGAACAAATTTACATGGCATACACCTTTACCGAAAAAGATGTAATTTATCCTAAAGGATTTTTGGTACTTACTGCCGACCGCGAACGCTTCCTTTCAGTACATCCGAAAACAAAACCCATAAGCGGCGACTTTATATTCGGTTTAAGCAGTCAAGGCGAAACCATTAGCTTATTCGACAACAACAATCAGTTAATCGATTTTGTGAATTATCAATCCAGCTTACCATGGCCTACCGAACCATTAATCAACCCGGTTACAATTGAACTAAGCAACCCGGCTGCTGATCGTCAAAATGCAAGCAACTGGAAAGCAGGTCCTTTTGGCGGATCGCCCGGAGAACCGAACAGTATCAGAACGAGCACAAATGAATACAAAACGGCCATGCATGCTGCCACATGCTTTCCTACCCGCTTTGCCGACTATACAACACTACGATTTTACAGTCAAGGAATTAGCGATTACAGCATAACAATAACCGACATGCAAGGCAGGACAAACGAAATCAAAAAAGGCAAACTATTGCACGAAGGAACACATTATATTGATATTTTTGTGGGCGATAATTTCCAACGCGGAATTTATGCAATACAGATACAAACCCTTTGGGGAGTTGAAAACATTAACGTAATTAAGCAATAAATATAAATGATCGAATACGAAAAAATTTGTGCCAAAGTACGCGAAATTGTGCTCCAAACAGCCCAAATGATTAAAAACGAAAGGCAAAATTTTTCAGCACTCCACAATGTCGAAATTAAAGGGCACAGCAACTTTGTTACCCATATCGATAAACTTTCGGAACAAATGCTGGTAACCAAATTATCGGCACTAATACCCGAAGCCGGTTTTATTGCTGAAGAAGGTACAAGCACAAAAAAAGGAGAAATATTCAATTGGGTGATCGATCCCATTGACGGAACCACCAATTTTATACATGGCCTGCCACCACACGCAATTAGCGTTGCGTTAATGGAGAATGAAGAGGTTGTTATTGGTGTAGTTCTTGAAATATCGGGAGGTGAAATTTTTTATGCATGGAAAAACAGTCAAGCATTTTGCAACGAGAAAGTCATACAGGTCACCAACTTTAGCGAACACCAGCAAGCTTTAATTGCAACAGGCTTTCCTTATTACGATATGGGCAAACTTGAAACCTACATGGCAACCATGCGCGAAATTATGGCCAAAACCAGCGGATTAAGGCGCTTGGGGTCGGCTGCCATCGACTTATGCTACGTTGCTTGCGGTCGTTTCGAAGCTTTTTGGGAATACGGTCTGCACCCATGGGATGTTGCTGCCGGGGCACTCATTATCGAAAGAGCCGGCGGTAAAGTTTGCGACTTTAACGGAAACAATAAATACCTGTTCAACGGTGAGATAATTGCTACAAACACTAATTATTTCAACAATTTTTACGAAATTGTACATCGACACATGGGTACATAAAATGGAAACAAAACAAATTACCATATTAAACGAGTTGCTGACTGCAATCAACCAAAACAATTTTGATTTGGAAGCATGGAAACTTAAAGCAAATATTGTTTTAAGCAAAATATTTGGTTCAGACGATCCCAAATTAAAACTGGTTGAGAACCTGCAATACAACTTTTCGAGCTGGACATTGCGCGACCATTCTGGAGGCAAACAACACGACCCTGTAAAAACACAGGCCAAAGAAATAATCGAAGCAGCACTGCTTGAAATTGAACTTAACAGCACTGAAAATCCTGTTTTAAAAGAATTTGAAAAGCAACTAACTGGAGCTCAATTCGCCATCTTAAAATCAATTATTGAGCAAAACAACAGGCAAGCACTTAACGATTTTCTGGATGAAATAGATAAAAAAAACAAAAACGAAATATTCATTAACCTTATTTTCAACAGCTAACATGCATTTTAAAAGTTTAGGGTACTATATTTTGAAGCTGCTCACATGGCCCATGCAACTGTTCCCCTTGAAATTTCACTATTTAATTTCCGATGTTTTGTATGTTTTAATTTACCGCATAGTAAAATACCGCATAAACGTTGTTCGCACCAACCTCACCAACTCATTCCCAGATAAAAACCTAAGCGAATTGAAGGAAATTGAAAAAGCCTTTTACCATGGTTTTAGCGATATGTTTATCGAAACACTTTATTTTACACACATCAACATATGCAAACACAACAAACGGCTAAAACTTATCAATGTTGAAAACCTAACAAACCCCATTTCGCAAGGCCGAAACGTAATTGTTGTTGCAGGCCATTTTGGCAACTGGGAATTCATGCAATTGTTTGCCAAAAAAATTGAAACCAACAAATATTTCATTTACAAGAAATTGAACAACAAGGCATTTGATCGTTTTTATAGCGATTTGCGCTCGAGAGCAGCAAAACCTCTCGAAATGAAAGAAACAGCTCGCGTGCTGCTTTCGAAAAGCAACCACCCTTTTACCGCCTACTTCATTAGCGACCAACGCCCTGTACCCGAAGAAATAAAACACTGGGTAACATTTATGAACCAAGAAACCCCGGTATTGTTGGGAACCGAAAAAATTGCAAAAAAAACCAATGCAGTTGTGGTTTATCTCGAAGTTAAAAAAATCAAACGCGGTTATCACCAAGCCACCTTTACCACACTTTGCGAAAGTGCATCAAAAACAGCAACACACGAAATAACCGATCGATTTTTTGAAATGCTCGAACAATCGATAAACAAATCGCCCGATCAGTATTTTTGGACACATAAACGCTGGAAATACAAAAGCGAAATGTTTACAAATTAAAAATCAAGCACTTACTTTTGGTACTGATGTGCTGCTTTGTTTATTCGATCCATCAATGCCAATCCAAGTCCAGTCTCTTCAACTGGCTGAATAAAAATCTGAGTAATTTCGGGATCATCTTCCATTGTATGCAGTGCCGAAAATAAGTTTGCTGCAATTTGATGATAATCCATATTGGGAGAAGTAACAATAGTTTTATGTGCAAAAGCTTTAAGAATATGATTTTGTTCGTGAACAATTAAACCAGAGCCTTCAGGTAAAGTTTCAGTTTTTGAATTTAAAATACGCAGTGTTTTTGTAGGCGAATAGTGACTTTTAAGCAAACCCGGCGAAATAGCCTCGCCCGAAACATGTTGAATAACTTTGAAATTATTGGGTAAACTTTCCCGAATATCTTCAATTGTAATTTTACCTGCCCTAAGCAAAGTACAGGTATCGCCTTCTACAAACACTATTGTCGATTCGATGCCAACACTTGTTTTGCCACCATCGATAATACAATCGACATTAGGCAACTGCTTTTTAACGTGCATGGCTGTAGTTGGACTAATACGGCCAAACTTATTAGCGCTAGGCGCAGCTATTGGGCAGCCAGCCTTTCGTATGAGCTCAAGTGCAATTGGGTTATCGGGCATCCGAACACCAACTGTAGCCAACCCCGATGTTACAATTTCGGGAACTTTATTGGTTTTGGGAAGCACAAACGTTAATGGACCAGGCCAAAATTTATCGGCCAATAATTTTACAGCATCGCTTACATTTTCAACCAAATCGTCTAACTGATCAAACGAAGCAATGTGAACAATTAAAGGATCAAAAGAAGGACGTTCTTTTAATTCAAATATTTTTGCAACTGCAACAGGGTTGAGCGCATTGGCACCCAACCCGTAAACAGTTTCGGTAGGGAAAGCCACCAGGCCTCCGTCCCTAATTATTTTAGCAGCTTTCGCTATTGCTGTTTCCAAATTCTTTTGAACAGTTTCCATTATTGCAGTTCGAAAATAAAGCGCTGCAAAATTACTTAAACAAATGAATATTGAAAATTCATCGGTATCAAATTGTTATAATCGTCCATCGTAGCACCATTGAGGCAAGCCTCAATAATTTCGCGACCAAGCGGAGCCAATTCGGGAACCAGATATTTCTCGATTTCGTTTTTGAAAAAATCGAACAGAATTTGTGCTCCGGCATCATAACCTTCGTTTCCAACTTCGGGCTGGCGGTGAACCTGCAAAAACCTCGAAGGAATTTTCACACCTTCAATAGTCAGATAATTCAATTCGTAACCAAGCAATGGGTTACGCGCAGGCTGATACTGATCGCTACGCAATTGTGCGTTGCCCCTGCGGGTTAAGTACTCACGCATTAACTGCTGAGGCTTGAATCCAACTTTCCACACACCGATATGCTGATTAGGGACTAATGTATAACGAACTCGCGGAGTTTTCAATATTTGATCGAGCAATAAATTGGCATGGGTTACCATTTTGCCGGTAGCAAAAGGCCAGTATGAACCCACACCTTCCGACTCCATTCCGCCACCGCCAACAATACTTGGGTTTGCATGTCCACGTGGGGCAGCCAAGCGCCACAACCATGCCAAAGCAGGTGGTAATAAATGAAACATACCTATAATTCCAAAGTTAGGATTCTCTTTTGAGCTGGCAGGAGTTCTTACGCCAAAGCTTCGAATATCTACTGTTACCGGATTATCGATAACACCAGGAACAATTTCGCGAGGTAGAATAACCCTTGGATTAGGACATTTTTTGCCGGGAGCATCTTCGGTATGATCCCAAATAAGTGCAGTACTGTCGGGGTTCGACTGAACATTTAAGAACAACAAAGGTTTTTGGGGTTTGATGGTAATTTTCTCCAGGAACGGATCATCGCCATATTCGTTAACACTATCCACACGAATAAACCATGCATTTTCGGCATCGAGTACCCTTAGCTTACCATCTTCGCGTTGCAAATCGGGATGGCAAAGGGCCATATCGTCGGTTACCGGCCTGAATGAGCAGAAGATTGGAAAATTAATCAAACGTTTTTCTTTTGTGATTGTATTTTCTCCAATAAGCACCTGCCCTTCGGGCTCACGAACTATGTGCTGTAACATTTCACTTTTACCTCCACCACTGGCACCTTCGTGCATAAATGTCACAAAATTATCGTAAGGACTAACAACTTGAACTGTTGAGCAGTGTGCAGTAATCCAGCCTTCGCGTTCGCCTTTGGTTAGCAAAGCACCATACAAGCCTTTTTTGGCGCTTGGTCCCGGATATAAATTGTAGGAATATATTTCGTGTAACTTTTCGGTACGGTTGTGAACAACAACTTGTTTTCCATTAAAATGAGTATGCCTAAAAGTTGGTGCTACATAAATCACCGATCCTATTTCAAAATTCTCGGGCAAGTCGTCAACAGCAACCATACTTTGCAACATCGACAAACCCATTGCAAAGAATCCGGCATTTGCAGGAGCTATTGCTAAGCCTCCCACACCAATGTTTTGTCGTCCGGCAAAAAAGAAAAACATTGCCAAATCGTTTTCTTTCAACCAATCGAAGGTCTCATTCTGTAGCTTGTCAAAGCTGTAACCATATTTTTCGTTAAACCTAACCTTGTCGGAGGCTAAATTATCGGCTATAGCCATTGTATCGGGGTCGCGCCTACGCATGTATGCATCGGTATAGTTTGCCGAAACACCATTTCTCACCCTGTGAACAATTGCCTCTGTATAATCACCTTTTCCGGGCACATTGTATTTAACTTCGAAGCTGTTGCTATCGGGGCCGCCAACTGCAGCCTCGGCCAATGCTTCAACCGTATTAAACACAGTAAGGCTTTTACTGTGTTTCACCAAATCGATTACATTATCGGGTAAAATCACTTTTTTCGATGCTAAAACTTCTAACAATTCTTTCATCTTTCAACAATTAGAATTAATAACCAATCAACATTTATTTTTTTGTCCTTTAACAAATAAGAAAAACTATTATTCCTATTAATTAAAACTAACTGCTGCAAAAATAATAAAACAATACTTAATTTATTTAGTTCTGCTTAATTTTTTAAGGAATATTAAACTAATGTAAATTTGAAAAAAAACACACATAACCAACAAGCTTACAAAACAACTAACCAACACTATTATTAATAACCCACAACATTTCGCAATGACTATCAGCAACGTTCTGAATAAAATAAGGAGTTTTATTATTAAAATAAATCGTATCGCCTGCCGATAAAACAAATTCTTTATCGTCGAGCTCAAAATTCACACTACCTGCAACAACATAACAGAACACTTGCCCCGAATGGCTTTCGAAATAATTATTCAAATTCGATTTCTTGGTAAAACGAACGAAATAAGTATCCATCTGCTTGTTAACATCGTGATGCGAAAGCAAGAAAACCTCGGTACCGGTAGGTGTTATTTCAACAAACTTCATTTCATTTTTACGTACTACCGGGTTTTTGCTGAGGCTTTCATTCTCTCCAATCAACTCACCTACAGTGGTATTTAAACTTTCAGCTATGGCCTTCAATGTAAAAATCGAAGGAAAAGCTTTTGCTTTTTCGATTTGAGATAATGCACTGGCACTTATACCAACTTTCAAAGCCAACTCATTTAACTGCATATTAAGTACATCGCGCTTTCGCCTTATTCTTTCGCCTATTCGTTTCATTTGCATTTTTTTATAAAAACACAAAATTGAGAATAATTTAATATATTAAGAAATACTTAATTCATAAAAATGAAAAAAAAGTGAAAAATTAATATTTGAACAACAAGAAACCACGATTGTTATATTTTCGATTTTAACTATACAAAACACAATACAATGGTACACACCTTTTCAAAAATGCTTCCAATAGGAACCAAAGCACCCGATCTTACACTCAACGATGTTGTATCAAACAGCAAAAAAAATTTGAATGAACTCAAATCGGATATCGCCACTGTTATCATGTTCATTTGCAACCATTGTCCGTACGTAAAACATTACAACCACCAACTATCAGTTATTAGTAAAGAATATACAGCCAAAGGCATTTCTTTTATTGGAATTAGTGCCAACGATGCTGAAGCTTTCCCCGACGATTCTCCATCAAAACTAAAGGAGCAGGCGTTAAAATATGGATTTATTTTTCCGTATTTACACGACGAAAACCAGCAAACAGCTAAAGCATACCAAGCAGCATGTACTCCCGACTTTTATGTATTCGACAACAATTTGCATTTGGTTTACCGTGGGCAACTCGACAGCTCGAGACCCAAAAACAACGAGCCCGTTACAGGCAATGACCTTCGTAACGTGCTCGACAGATTGCTAAAAGGGCTACCCGTTAGCAAAACACAAACTCCCAGTTCAGGTTGTAACATTAAATGGAAAGCCGGGGTAAGTCCCTTTTAATTTTTTCGTCGGCGTTGCCAATAGTTTATGAATTTTTCCTGGGTAATTAATCCTATATTTCCCTCAAGAATTCCGCCTTCGCCACCACGGTCGATTATTTTAAGTACAATGAGGTTTTTGCCGGGTTTCAAAATACCGTCGGGGATAAAGTAATTTCTGAATTCGCGGTGCATATCGGTATTACTTGTTCCATAGTATTCGCCCGTTTCGGCAACAAATTGACCGTTGATAAATAAACGGTCATCATCGTCGATACGGCCGGCCATCAAAATTAGTTTTTTCGAAAGCAAGCTAGCTGGCACATCAACCACTTTTGAATATACCGCGTAACCATCGTAATTATTGAAACCTTGATTTTCCCATGCTCCTGGAACAAGTATTTGAGAAGCATCTGCATCGGGTTCCTTACCTGTATTAAAATGCCAAAAACCGTTTAAATCGATATCGGGGACCACATCGGGCATACCAAATACCAGCCTAATATTTCCTCTTACAATGCCACCTTCGAGTTGCGAATCGTAAACCCTAACTGCCAATGTATTTTCAGCACCAAAATCCATAACCG
Organism: Prolixibacteraceae bacterium; assembly: GCA_035380005.1. Classification (GTDB taxonomy): domain Bacteria; phylum Bacteroidota; class Bacteroidia; order Bacteroidales; family Prolixibacteraceae; genus Roseimarinus. Next base: position 7,903 of record DAOSWJ010000096.1, read on the forward strand.
ATGCCGGCACTCTGTATCGCCTCGAGGCATTATAAGCAGTTAATATATTTGGGGGGAATGAACCACTTTGTCCAATTTTCACTCCATTAAAATACACCTCGTCAACATCATCGATATACCCCAATTCGAGAAAAACTTCGCGTTCCGACAAATAATCGGGTATAACAACATTTTTACGGTACCACGCATAACCATCGTAGCCTCGGTAACCATTCTCTTCCCAACGCGACGGCACATACATATCATCCCATGCCGAATCATCGAAATTTTTTTCGGCCCACTGCATTTTGTCGCCAATTGAAAATTTCCAGTAACCCTTCAATTCAATTTCGGCAGTATTGTTACCCAAAACACTTTTGCCAAAATTCACAATCAGCAACAGTAGTATTATTGATATTCTTGTTCTCATACACTAAATTTATCAACAATGTAAATATCGCATTAATAAATATCGAACAGGCGTAATAGTGCTCTCACTGGATTTCCCCAGCTATCATATTCGTTTCGTTCAATTAATATTTTTGCATCGTTATAGGTCATCAAACCTATTGGACCTTCGTATATGCCACCATCGAGCTGTTCGTCGTAAACCTCAACAACCAACTCATTAAATTTCTGAAATTTATTTGCAGGCACTTTATAAACGCGGTACAATTGATAAGCTCTCCATTTATCAACACGGTTATAATGATCGAGGTACTCGGTGCGGCCAATTAACTCACCATTTAAATAAACCTTGTCAAAATCATCGACTCGGCCAAGCACCAAATACAGGTTCTGATTTTCGAGTTCAACAGGCAATATAAATTTTTTGCGGTACCAAGCATAGCCATCGTAACCATCGTATCCTTGGCTTTCCCAAGTACCGGGCACATTTATTTCGGCCCAATTGTTATCATTGAAACCAACATTGTTTATGCCTTTTTCGCGGAATACCGAAAATTTCCATTGACCACTTAAGTCGAATGAAAGCAAATTCACATCGTTATCGAAAAATATCCCTAACAAATCGGCTTGCACAATTCCCCCCGGACCTGCGGTATCGTAAACCCTTATTGCAATAGTATTATCTTTTTCCTTCAGCAAACCATCGGGAATTGGATACCTTCGTTCAATATTGTAGGCCGTTTCGAAATCGGGCAAAAACGATCCTGTTTGACCAACTTTCACTCCATTGATAAAAACTTCGTCAACATCGTCGATTTGCCCCAGCATAAGCATCAGCGACCCTTCGCCCGGAAACGATTTTACATCGAAATTTTTCCGGTACCAGGCATAACCGTTGTAGCCGCTGTAATAATTATCCCAATTGCCGGGCACAAAAATTTGATCCCAATTGCTATCGTTAAAGTCGCTCTCGGCCCATTTCACATCATCTCCAACCGAAAATTTCCATAAGCCTTCGAAACCGGCTACCCTACCCCATTTATTGGCTTGGGCACTGTTGGTGAGCAAAATGAACCCGACTATTATTATTGCATACAAGTTTTTCATCTGATAAAAGATTTTAAAGAAATGAGGTCTGATAAAAAGACCTCATTTCAGCAAATTTAACCTAAAATCTACGAACGATAATCTATAACTAATGCTAAACTGTAATATTTTTGAGCTACCACATCACTTGCCTTGATTTTCTTTTCGCCGAGGAGCTGTTTTACATAAGCTTTGGCGTCGTCGGATCCACCTTCAACGGCAATCACCTGTACTTTGTTGTTTTCATCGATATAGAATTTAACAAGTACTCTTTCGTTAAGATTACTTATTCCATTTTGATGAAAATAATTGTTCACGTTAACAAAATCGTCCGAAATCATTTTTTTGATTGTAGTTTTCAAATCGACATTGTTTTTTACTTCGAAACGGGTTTCGTTGTAATTGGCTCCAAAAGATGCTAATGCAAAAGTTGCAAGCAAAAATGTTACGAATAAAGTTTTAAGTGTTTTCATGGCTATAAATTTTTAATTGAATAATCGTGTTTAATATTTACGATACAAATGTACAGCCACAATATCACGTGGAAGTTTTTATTGTGTTACATGTAATAATATATTGTCACAAAATGTCACAAGACCTAAAAAAATCAAAGCACCAATTTGTAACCAAAGCCATGAACAGTAAGAATATGGTTAGTTTGCGGGGTATCGACTTTTTGCCGGAGCCTTAAAATGAAGTTATCGATTGTTCGCGAAGTAGGCTGATAATCGAGCCCCCACACTTTATCGAGCAACTCATCGCGCGTAACTATTTGGTTGGCACGTTTGTATAAATAATGAAGTATTTCGAATTCTTTGTGTGAAAACTTGACTTGTTGCCCCTCTTCACATGCT
>DAOSWJ010000097.1:0-10225 GCA_035380005.1 Prolixibacteraceae bacterium
CTCACGCAAGGCAATGGCCTTTTCAGGATCACATTTTAGGTTGATGCTCAGCTCGCCATCGAGATTGGTTAGCGCAAACATCTTATTCATTACCTTAAAAACCAAGGTAACCTCATCGAATGGAAAACTTTCAGTGGCCCCCTTTTTCGATAAACAATATTCCCTAAGCGATTCAATATTCATAATAAAAACTACATCATTAAATCAACCATAATTGCATCCGACAAAAGTATTCCCTTTTGTGTTAATTTTATTGTATTATTATCATAAACTAGATGCCCCGATTGCACATATTTTTCACTTTGCTGGAACAAATATTCTGAAGAATCTTCGCCAAACAAACGAGCAGCCAATATTGTATCGACCCCCCACATTGTGCGCAAACCGGTCATTACAAATTCGTTATAATGATCATTAATGGTAAGCATTTCTATTTTTGAAGGAACCTTTCGGTTTTTTATACCATCGATGTATTTTTTAACCGAAGCCACGTTCCATTGCCGGCTTTGTTGGTTGTATGAGTGAGCCGACGGACCAAGCCCCAAGTATTTCGTACGTTGCCAATACGATGTGTTGTGTTTTGAATATTGCCGGTTAACTGCAAAGTTGGAAATCTCGTACTGCTCAAAACCATTAACTACAGCCTTGTTTACCAACACGTTAAACTGTTGTTCGCTAACATCGTCGCTCACTTCGCTAATTTTATGGGTTTGCAGTGCCTTCCAAAGTTTAGTACCCTTATGATAGGTAAGGTGATAGGCCGACAAGTGCTGCACTTTTAAATCAAAAACCTGCTGTAGATTCTTCTCCCATTGTTCGAAAGGCATACCCGGCACACCATAAATAAGGTCGAGGCTGATATTGCTAAAACCCGCTCTTTGCGCATTCACAACTGCATCGACAGCTTGTTGGGCATTGTGCCTGCGTCCCATAAACTGCAAATCGGTATCGGAGAATGACTGAACACCAATACTTAAACGATTGACACCCGTAGTGCGCAAATCCTCGAGAAAGCCAAAATTCAAATCGTCAGGATTAGCCTCAACAGTGATTTCGGCATCGGGTTTTACTTCAAAAACAGAGCGGCATAAACTTAACATTGCAGCCAGTTGAACAGGCTTAAGCAACGAGGGAGTACCACCTCCAAAGTAAATGGTTTCAACCACATCGCCTTCGAGATAATCCCTCTGTAACTCGATCTCAATGCTAACTGCATTTAAATAATCATCGATTAAGTCAGTATTTGTGCTTTTGTAAAAATCGCAATACGTACACTTTTTTTGGCAAAAAGGAATATGAAAATAAATACCGGCCATAATATGAATTCAACAGGCCAAATATACGCAAATACGCAATAGGAAGCAGAAAAAGGTTGCTTGAGACACAAATATTCCGTCAAGTTAAACTGTAACAAACACTAAGTTTTATCATTCAACTTTTACTTTTTTCACCGTATGCTCGCCATTTTTAAAGACTGTTATGAAATAAATGCCTTTGTTTGTGCCCAAGTCGATCTCGCTCAAACGGCTGTTAATTTGCTTTTGTTTTATTTGGCTACCTTTCATATCGGTAAGCTCCCAATAAGCACCTTGGTAATTTGGGCCAACATCGAGCGTAATTTTCCCAACTGAAGGATTGGGATAAACCAGCATTACATTATATTCGTCAGTATATTCACTAAAGCCTACCCCTGTTACCGATAAACAATCTGACAGCAAAGAACAATCTCCCACAGTAACTTCAACTGCATAGTTTCCGTTTTCGGAAGCAGTAAACTGTGCTTGGTTTGCACCATCGACAGGAGCATTGTTGTTGTTGCAATCGACCCATTGGAAAGCAGCTCCTTCGGCCAAAGCAGTTAAAACATTGTTGTTCTGTTCCACTTGTGTGTTTAAATCAATTACAGTTAAATGCAATTCAACAATGCTGTCGCAACCCACACTGTTGGTGAAGGTATGCGTATAAACACCCGATTGATCGATAACCTGACCACCACCAGTAACAAAGCTTCCGCACGAAGTTATTTCTTCGATATGAATTACAGGCTCAGGGATGTACTCCCACATTTCGCGACCCACACTAATATCATAAGCTGAGAAAATAATCTTACAATCAAATTCGATGAATCCCGAAGGGCTTGAATGCTCAATGCCCTGAAATAAATCGGCCAACATTACAGGGCTGCCATCGCCTAAGTATTCCCACAACTCGCTTCCGTTTATACCATCATTAGCGCTGAACAATAAACGATCGGTCAATGCACTTAAGTTTTTTGGGGAAGAACTTTGAGTACCAGGATTGATATCGAGCATTAAAACGGGCTGCCCCGATCCATTGTATTTATATAATTCAACTCCACTTATGCTGTCGCCGGCACAAAAAAACAATTCATTGTTAAAAACTGCCATTGGCGACATTTTTGTTTCTGATACTGTTAAATCAAAAACTCGTTGTGGCAGATTTTGCCCATCGTAATTCCATATCGAATATACGTTTGAGGAATCGTTTGCATAAAACCACAATTTATTATCAAAAACTATTAAATGTCTTGGGTGAAAATTTTTATTGCCCGGTTTTATATCGGCAACAATATGCGGATTGCTTTGTCCGTCGTACACCCATAATTCGTCGCCGTGTTCGAGCGTAGCAGCCGAGAAGTACAGTTTATTATCGAAAACCTGCAAGTGAGCAACGTTTGAACCAAATTCACCTGGCCAAACATCATAAAACACATAGGGGACATTATTGCTATCGAGGGCAAAAAGCTCACGGCCACAACTATCGTTTCGCGCACTAAAGAACAAAGTATGGTTAAAATCGGTAAATGCTTCGGGACTTGACCATGCACCGCCCTCACGAATATCGGCAAGCATAACTGGCGGATTAACGCCATCGTACATCATCAGTTCGATACCAAATTCGGGGTGTTGAGCCGAAAAGAAAAGCTGCTCATTAAATACTTTAAAATTGGCAGGTAAAAACAACTGGTTATCGGGATCAAGTTCCAACATAGCGGGCTCGCTAACACCGTTATATTCCCATAATTTATACACATAATTATTGCCGTAAGCAGCACTGAAATACAGTTTATTGTTAAACTTACAGAATTGAGTTAAACCTGAGCTGAGTGTCCCTTGATTCAAATCAAAGAAATTAACTTTTTGATTTTCGATATCAACCTGCCACAATTCAGAGCCATGTATTTCATCATCAGCATTTATGAAAATTGAATTTTCAAACAAAAAAGCGCTACGAACCATTCGAGGTGAAAAATCAAGTTCAACAAGTGCCACTGGTTCATTAACGCCGTCGAACCAGAACAATTGATTCTGCTGATTTTTTATGGCAAAAAAGTACAACAACGAGTCAGACTGCATAAACTGTTCAGAAGGATGTAAACTTTGAAAATCAGTATGATCGAAAGCAATATTACCCGTTCCGTTTATATTGTATTTCCACAATTCGAAATCCTGCATTACATAGAAAAAACTATCCAGAACACCCACCAATCGTGGCCTTTCATATTCTATTACCAAATCAACAGGTTCATTTTCGCCATCAAATCGAACAATAAAATCCTTACCGATCAAATTGTCGTGACGCAAGTAATACAACACATTTTCAAAAGATTGCAAAAACTTAACTTCGTGACTGGCATTTTCAAAAAACTCATCGACCCGGTAAGGCGAACTTGAGCCATCGTATGCCCACAAACAAGCTTTATCATTTTGAAAAGCAGAAAAATACAGTTTATTATTTGCAACTGTTGCATCTCCTCTTAAAGAAAACCCTTCATCAACATTAGGCATTTCAAGTAATTGGGTAACATTTTGCCCATCGTATTCCAAAATAGAATAAACCTCTCGATCATTCTCAAAATAATATTCTCCCAAAAACAAACACAACTTATCGTTAAATACAGTCAAATTAAAAAAATACCTTTCAACAATCTTAGTGCTCAAACCAATATCCTCAACAACAAACCCCTGTTGAGGGGTGTACGACCATAATTCACGCTGCATCGAATCGTTAAAAGCAATGAAATACAATTTATTGTTGTATTCACACAATTCTTCAATTTGCCTAAATCCCTTTTGTGGAGTAACAATTTTAGGTGGCAGATTTTTGGAAACCGACCAGATACATTCGCCTAAATAAGCATCACGTGCCACAAAGTAAATTTCGTTATTAAATGACGTGAACGAATATGGCGATGATCCAATATTCTCGCTTTTATTGATATCGTGAATCATATTTATTTGCTGTGCCGATAAGCTATACACACAAAATAACGCAATATTAAATATTGCCCAATTCATTAAAACTTTCATGTTAATTGTTTTATGTTACAAAAAAGCAAGTTAATAAAAATTCTATTATCAAATAAAGTTTTTATTTCAATATCTGCAAGTTGATTAAATAAAGCAAACCATATAAAATCGCTCTAAAAAAGAATATGTTGTATATTTGCATATCAACAAATTCAACATGAAACATCAACTATACAAATACCTTGGCTACCTTCAGATTTTTGTAGGCATGGGCGCTTTGGCCGGTGGAATACCTATGCTAATTAATCCGAACGGACAATCGCAAGGATTAACAACCGAGGCCTTGCAGAATTCACCATTCGACAACTACCTGATACCAGGGCTGCTGCTGGTTGCCGTAAACGGAATTGGACAATTACTCAGCTCATCGTTTAGCCTGAAATTCAAGAAAGAAGCCGGCATACTTGGAATCATGTTTGGTGCTGCACTGGTAATATGGATTGCCGTACAAATGTACTACATCAGCCTTTCGAGCTGGATGCAACCACTATTCTTGGCCATAGGCACAGTAGAACTTTTCTTGGGCATCGGAATTTATAAAACAACAAGGCAAAACTGAGGCAAGGTTTTTTTATTTGTGCCTGTCGATAGAATAATTCAAATAACGGTTAAAGGGGGCAATCAGCTCAAAATGCTTAACCACCAATTCTATAAAATTATCGGAAAATATTTGTTCTTCGCTAAGCGGCATCCCAGGCGAATACGATTTATATCGCAACAGGTCGATGTGTTCAAAATCTTTGGGAAAATCGCGCGGAGCTGTTTTTAACTTATCGTCGTTGTAAAGTGTGAAACGTGATTTAAAGGCGGGTTCGTCAATCAGTTCAATAAACTCATCGGGATGATTGTATATCTCGGTGCGAATGGCCTTGAGCTTATCGGCATCGGGCATGTAAATTCCGCCTGCAATGAACGACTCGCCAGGCTGAATATGAAGATAATAACCCGGATTTCCTCCTTTACGGCCATCGCGAGCAATGTATGTTCCAAAATTATTTTTGTACGGACGCTTATCGTTCGAGAAACGCACATCGCGGAATATGCGAAAAACACAAGATTTAGGATCCATGTATGCAATTTCAGGATCAAAAGTCCTTATTTCGTTAATCAGTATTTCGGTTACATACAAAAACTTTTGCTTTGCGTTTTGATATTCATCGCGGTGAGCATCGAACCACTCGCGGTTATTATTTGCATCGAGCTGTTTCAGAAAATTGTAAATTTCTTTCATTAAATTAATCGTTTATGCTTATTAACGGTTATTTTTATTGTCTCGGAAAACGAACGACAATTTAGTAAATTTTAATTCACCTTAAAACAAAATTTGCAAATGAAGGTTTATGCACTTATAGTTGCCGGCGGCAGTGGCACACGTATGAAATCGGACGTGCCCAAACAATTTATGTTACTGAACCAAAGGCCGGTGCTCATGCACACCATCGAACGTTTTATTGAATACGACCCATCAATTACTATCACACTCGTACTTCCTGCAAATCAATTCGATACTTGGAAAAGCTTATGCAATAAATATGGCTTCGATGTGCAACATCAACTGGTTGCGGGAGGGGCAAGCCGTTTTGATAGCGTTTTTAATGGCTTGAAAAACATTGATGATAGTGGAGTAATTTTTATTCACGATGGTGTACGCCCATTAGTAAGTACCGACACCCTGAAACGATGTTTAGAAAAAACCATTGAATCCGGCAATGCTTTGCCAGTAATGCCATTGATTGAATCCATCAGGAGCGTAGATGGCATAAACAACAGCGTAGCCAACCGCGATAATTTTGTAAGTGTACAAACACCGCAAGTTTTTTTGATTGATGAAATTAAAGCTGCCTACAATTTTGCAAAGAGCAAATCGTTTACTGACGATGCTTCGGTGCTTGAACATTTCGGGGAAAAAATAAACCTTGTTGAAGGCAACCACGAAAACATCAAAATTACCTATCCGTCGGATTTAATTTTTGCCGAAGCATTATTGAGTGACATTAGAAAATAATCCGGCAACAATCAACACAAAACTTCAAAAACCTGTCGATTGAGCCGTTCAAAAAATTTTAATCACAAAAAAAGTGTAATCAAACTGACATATTTAATACAAAGAAATAAAAGCCTAATACAATGGAAAATATAAAATTCTTTCACAAACCTACAATCAGCGAAAGCCTTGGCAACGGATGGTTCACCACCAAAAAATATTTTTTATGGCTTTTTTTAGCCATTGTGGTATGTGCTATCGTTAATGGCCCGAATATTCAACACACCATGAAGAACCAACCATGGAACGGCAATTGGCACGAAATGATAACTCCTGCTTTTGCCACCTTAGGCATTGCTTTTGCCTTATTGGCTCTGGTTTCATTGGCCATCTTCTTTTTAGTCCGTCCTGTTATTTTTTACGGTTCCGACATGATGTTTGTACAAGCAGCAAGGGATCAAAAACCAGACCTTCAGCTTCTGTTTAAAGGCTTCAAAATAAATTTTCTAAACATTATTTTATCAAATTTGATTAAGACAATCATTTTAGCTATTGGTTTTGTAATGCTTTTAATTCCAGGCATTGTGTTTGCTTGCCGCCTTGCCTTCGTTTCGTATTTGGTTATGGACAAAAATTTGGACCCGATACGTGCCATTGAAGAAAGCTGGCGACTTACTAAAGGCTATGGTTGGACAATTTTCGGCTTAGGCATCCTCTCTTTCTTCATTTGCATTATCGGACTGGCAATGTTAATCGTTGGCATTTTCCCTGCCATTATTCTAATAAATTCTACTTTTGCCAGCTTGTATCAAGCTATTCTTACACAGAAAGAAAACAATTCTCTGCATTCATCAACTTAATGCAATAAACGGTTCTGCATTAAAAATCTACCGTTCTGCAAGCTTTATTTTTGCGCTACAATTTTTAGGGCAAAATTTGCCATGGTTAAAAAATTAAAATTGAATAGCCATGAGACACAGATTTTTATTTGCCCTTAAGTTTGCGGGGCTTTTGCTTGTTTACGCACTAATCACCATGTTGGCCGAGGCCATTTACCCATCGACGGTTGATGTAGCGCCCAGCCCCGGTGCTTTTACGGCCCTGATCACGCAATTGCTGGTCAACAGCATAGCCATTGTTTACCTCACGAACCGACTCGACCTGAATGTGTGGAAACGAATTTTGTCAACCACACTAGTTGTTTACGGCATCCAACTTTTTATGACCCAAATGGAAACCTGGATATTCAGGGAAGCTTTTCCAACAATCGACAACCATGAGCTTACAAGGCTATTTGTAATGGGTTTTGTTGTGATTTTTGCTGTATCGGCTTTTGCTGCCTTGTTGTGGAAAAAGAAAACAATAACTGTTTATGCTACCCAAAACAGTTTGATCAACAAAAGTTGGTACTATAAATTGCCCTTGCTCTCGGTTGCTTACATGATGCTCTACTTCTTTTTTGGCCGGTATGTGGCATTTCAATCCGAAGCACTTCGCGAATTTTACGCAACAAGTTTGGGTAATATTAATGCAAACGGACTGATTATAACCCAAGTATTCAGGGGAGCCCTGTGGGTTTTGCTTTGTTTGCCTATGGTGCTTTGGATCAGAGCAAAACGAGGCGAGAAGATAATCGCAACGGCACTTTTCATGGCACTTTTGCCCACCATACTGCTTTTCTTTCCCAACCCTTTTATGCCTCAAGAAATCAGGATGTACCACTTTGTAGAAGTGTTTTTATCGAACGGAATATTTGGTGCACTCATTGCTTTTATGCTTACATCGAAAAAAGCATTTTCAGCTAAAAGGTAACACCTGAGAAATATTTAACTTTAACACAGTAAAACTTAAAATTATGAATTTAAAACAGCTATACAACTTCGGGTTGCGTTTTCCATGGAATATTCATGCCCGTATCTTATTTCTAACCGCCTTGGGATCAGTATTTTTTACCTTGTTAACCGGAAGCGGATCACTAATAATCCATTACTCCATTTCTTTCCTGATCATGTTTGTCGATACCGAAATATTCTTTTGGGTTTCGCGCTCGTTGTTCAAATCATTTAAAAGTGAATACCGCAATAAATTTATCCGCCAGGTAGTTGCACGGGTTGTGGTTTTCTTCTTTATGATTCTTGTTGTGGGCACCATAGTGGCATCATCGGTTATTACACTCTTTCAGTCGCAATGGCAAGGCGGGCTAAAACCGGCATTCAACCACTTATTGCAATATGAGCTTAAAGGCATTGTTTTATCGTTATTGATAGGTGCTGTAATTGCCACTTTGATGTTTTTCATTATCATGTGGCTCGAAATGATGAAGATCTTGTTCCAAACCCGCGAGCAGATGCTGGTTTACCAAAGCGAAACACTTAAAAACCAGGTGAACCCGCACTTCTTGTTCAACAGCCTGAACACGCTTTCGTCGTTAATAAAGCCACAACCCGACAAGGCCGAAATTTTCACCCAAAAGCTTGCCGACATTTATCGTTACATTATTGAAAACCGCGATGTAAACTTTGTACCCTTAAAAAAGGAAATCGAGTTTGTAAACGACTTTTTCTTCCTTCAAAAACTTAGGGACGAAGACAAAATTGAACTGGTATGGAAAATCGAAAACGACACGTGCAAGGTGTTGCCCATTTCGCTACAACTATTAGTTGAAAACGCGTTTAAGCACAACGCCGCCACACGCGAAAAACCATTAACAGTAAGCATAATACAAACACAATCCGGCATTGTGGTAAGCAATCTCAAACGCCCCAAAAAGCAACTGGGCGATACATCGGGAACCGGCTTGAGCAATCTGTCGCAACGAATCAACCTGCTAACAGGCAACGAGATGAAGATTGAAGAAAGCGATACCGATTTTGTGGTTACAATTCCTTTACTTTGCAAGTAATGAAGCAAGTGTTGATCATAGAAGACGAGCGTCCGGCAGTCGACAGGCTTGAGCGACTGATTCTTTCGGCAAGGCCCACATGGCAAATATTGGGACACATCGAAACGGTAGCAAATGCAATAAAGTGGTTCGAAACTAATGCACTACCCGACCTCGTTTTTATGGATATACAGCTTTCCGACGGCATTGCATTCGAAATATTTGAGCAGGTAAAAGTGGCCTCACCGGTCATTTTTACCACTGCGTTTAACGAATATGCCATACGGGCATTCAAAGTGAACAGTATCGACTACCTGTTAAAACCCATTGAGCCCGAAAGCTTAGAAGTGGCGCTGCAAAAATTCGAGCACCTAAGCCAAAGCCAAGCTACAGCAACAATCGACTACACAACCTTACTAAAGCTGCAAGAACCAACTTGGCGCAAACGCTTTTTGGTGAAAGTGGGCCCTGCTTATGTTACTGTTCAGACCAACGATATTGAGCTGTTTTACATCAGCGAACGCTCCACCTTTATCCGAACTTTTGAGGGAAAAAATTACGATATCGATTTTTCGCTCGAACAAGTGCAACAACAAGTCGATCCGGCAAAATTCTTCCGCATCAACCGCAATTACCTGATCAATATCGATGCAGTTGCCAAAATGGTAAGTTACTCGGGCAGTCGCTTGAAATTAATACTTGCCTCGGGCTATAAACCTGCCGACCCGATTGTAAGCCGCGAAAAAACACGTGAATTCAAACAGTGGATGGATGGGTAAATTTTGACTTATTTTGGATCTTGCAAGCCCCATTCGATGTGTTTTTTGATTATTTGAGTAATGTAATTTTTATTCTTTCATCACAGAGTTAGGGCAATTTTCCGAAAATCTTGTCACAAAATTAGGGCAATTTGTATAGTCGGGGTAATGATCGTTGATGATTTCAAAATTCTGTTACCGCCGTAACAGTTACGGCCGCAACAAGAGTAAGTATCATATTTTGAATTCAATCAACACAAAATTGCGGAAA
>DAOSWJ010000098.1:0-10045 GCA_035380005.1 Prolixibacteraceae bacterium
CATGGCCTTAAAAATTCTGGAAGAGGCATTAAAGGTATATCCCGGACGAACCATGTAAATAAGGTTTTTTGAATTTTTTTAAAGTGCTTGTTTTTCACTTGCATTGCCCAACATATCGTAGGTAATTAAAAAGCGGTTTAGTTCAGTGTCGCGGAAAATAATCTCGTAACATACATTGTTGGCGTTGTTTATCATTACTACGTTCATTATTTCGCCTTTTTTTGATATGTCTTCTTTTATAATTTCGGGCAAATGCATCTCGGTCAGAAATATTTTGTGCGAAACTAACCCGGCTTCGGAATTAAACAGTGCAATATTTTCGAACTGATTTTGATAGAAAATTGCTTCATAGTTCTCATCGTTTTTGGTCCATTCAATATTAATTACATCGGGGAAAATATGGCTAAAAGTTTGGCTTATGTTTTTGGGTGGGTTATAAGCTGCATGCTTAAATAGTTTACTTATGAAATTCATTTTTAAAGTGTTCATTTTTAGTGTTTCTACTTTCTGTTTTAATTTGTTGTGCTTTTCTATATTATGACGCAGGTTATGGTTTGGGTAACTGAACGATTCATTTTTTCTGAAATTTTTCTTTGTATAAAAAAATTACCCTCGATCGGGCTCGTTTTAATCGCATTTTAGCTGCATCGTCGCTAATGCGTAACGATTGTGCAATGGTTTTAATCGATAGGTTATCCTGATATTTCATCAGCAACAATGCTTTTTCTTCGGGGTGTATTATTTCAAAAATCTCCATTACGTTTTCGTAGTCAATGCTTTCAAGATCTTCTTCCGATTCGTCGATTATTTCGGGAATTTCGTTGGCACGAGTCCATTCAGGATAATTAAGCTTTTTCTTTTTCCGTAAATAATCGATACAATGATTGTAGGTTAACGAAAAAAGCCACGATGAAAATGATGAGCGATATTGAAAAGAAGCAATTTTTTCATAGGTTTTCGAAAAAATATCTTCGGTAAGTTCCTTTGCAAGCGATGAATTTTTAACCAAACTATAGCATTTGTCGAGTACTTTAGCATGATACCTTTTGTAAAGCACTTCGAAATTTGCTTGCCGGTTGTTTTGCACAATGCCGGCAATTAATTCTTCATCGGTCAATATTTGATTCTTATTATCCATTCCTGCTGTGTAAATAACAGTTTTTCAGGTCGATGCGTGTTTGAGCCGCTTTTGTAAATATATTTTCAAAAAGTTTGTGTTACTTATTGTCAGCTCAACGTCATAATATCGAGCAAAATAAAAAACTGCTTAAATGCAAAATAAGTTACAAATTATTATTAAAAATTAAATTACTGAGAAAAATGAAAAAAAGTTTCTTTTCTACTGCTGCTCTAATGGCTTTGGCCATGTTGATTTTTACAGGATGCGCTAAAATTCCTCAAGCTGAAATTGACAGTGCAAATGCTGCTATTGAAGCTACTCGTACTGCTGGTGCCGATGTATATGTACCCGAAGCTTTTGTTGCTTTAACCGACTCAATGTCATCGGTAATGGAATCGATTACAAGTAAGGATTCAAAAATGTTCAAAAATTTTAAACAAGAAACTGAAAAGTTACTTTCGATTGTATCGCAGTCGGACGAAGTTAAAGCTTTAACTGAGGCTAAAGTGGCTGAGTTGAAAGAACAGGTAGATCAAATAATGCTTGCCATTTCGGGTAATATCGATGCGGCGAAAACACTAATTGGCCAAGCTCCGAAAGGTAAAGAAGGCAACACTGCATTGCTGGCTATTAAAGCCGATGTTGCAGCAATTGAAACTTCGTTGGGCGAGTTGAAAACGGTTGTAGGTACCGAAAACTATTTTACAACACTTGATAAGGCTAAAGCGATTGATGCCCAAATAACTTCAATCAAAACCGAGTTGGAAGAAGTAATTAGCAAATTCAACTCAAAAAACAGGAAATAATTGCATGCCTAGATTAAAATACAGGAACTGTTCGAAATGATAGCATAATTGCTTGCAGTAGGGCAGTTTCTGTATTTGTATTCACAAGTTTTTTAAGTTTTTCAATGAAGAAATATATTCTGTTTGTTCTAATATTTTTACCTCTTCTTGTTCTATTTTTTATTTATCAAAAAAAGTCAAAAGAAAACGATGCGCTGTTTGATCAGATTGCAATTGTGCGCAAACAAATTATTGAATCGCGAAACAGTAATGCGCATAGTTTTGCCCCGCTAGATTATCAAAAGGCAATAGCAGCTTACGATTCGGCCATGTTTTTTTGGAATGTCGAAAACGAAAAGTTCTTTCTTGTTCGAGATTATGGTTTGTGCCACCAATGGGCCGATAAAGCAGTTGATTTAGCCGGAGTAGCCAGCCAAAAAGGTGGCGATAATTATGGTAACCTAATATCAGAATTTCGGCAAATAAAACTTCGTGTTGAAAACGAAATTGAACTTTATCAGCTTATTTACAACAAAATTCCGCAGCCCGAACCAATCCGTAAAAGTTTTACCAAAGCTTCGATACTTTATCGCGAAGCATTATTGCTTTCTGAAAACAACGATCATCATAAAAGTATTTTAAAGCTTAATGAAGCTTTAGCGAACTTGGTTAAGTGTAACGAGTTTTGCGATAATAAGGTTAATGCCTACTTCGCCGACTATAATGTATGGAACAATTTAGTTGCCGAAGGTATTGCCAATTCAAAAAAACAAAAAAGCTCTTGTATTATTGTTGATAAATTTAGCCGTAAATGCCATTTGTACAAAAATGGCACGGTTGCCGCAAGTTACGATGTTGACTTAGGCGAAAATTGGATGGTTAATAAAAAATATCAAGGAGATTTGGCAACACCCGAAGGAAAATACCGGGTTATTGAGAAAAAACAAAACGGAAGCACTAAGTATTACAAAGCCTTGTTGATTAATTATCCAAATGAGGATGATAAGGATAGGTTCGAAAAGAACAAGCTCAATGGATCGATTCCGGCAAGAAAAAAAATTGGGGGCTTAATTGAACTGCATGGTCATGGAGGAAAAGGAGCCGATTGGACACAGGGCTGTGTCGCATTGTCGGATTCAGACATGGATGACTTATATGCATTGGTTAAGATAGGGACACCCGTAATAATTGTTGGCTCAATAAAGCCTTTAGATTTTCATTTTAAAATAGATAGGTAATGGTAGGTTTTCTTAGATTTCAAAAATTAAGCTCGTTGAAACGTGTTTTTAGTGGCATGTTGATAATAATGACCACTTTTTTTGCAGTTTTTGTTTTGCCAATTTGGATGCAGCAGATTGTTTTGTTGGTAGCCAACAATATACCGGCCGAAAGAATGGAGACAAATACTGAATTGATTGAACATGAGGTATATCGGCTAAACAAAAATATTGAACGATTGAATAAAAAACTTGATGCTTTCGTCCCTAAAAATCATTATTTAATTGTGAACAGTACACATAACGAGTTTTGCTTGTTCAAAGGGAAAGAGTTGGTGCGTAAAGGCAAATGTTCAACGGGCAGTTATCTGTTGCTCGAAAAAAACGAAAACGAAAAATGGCTGTTCAAAACGCCAAAAGGAGAATTTAAAATTAGGAGCAAAACAACAAATCCGGTTTGGAAAAAACCCGACTGGGCTTTTATTGAAGAGGGGCTTCCTGTGCCATCGCCAAACCATAATTCGAGGTTTGAATACGGTGTGTTGGGCGATTATGCTTTGTATTTGGGGCAAGGTTACATGATACACGGAACTTTATGGAAACGTTACATTGGTTTGCCAGTAACCCATGGTTGTATAAGGATGAGCGATGACGACCTGAAAGTTGCATATAATAAACTTTCGATAGGTTCAAAAGTGTACATTTTCTAAAAACAATAATTTAAGTCGAATTTATTTCAGTTTAATTGTAAAGCATTATAGATGAAGCTAAACAGCAAGCATATTTTATTTGTAATATCGATGGGCATATTCATGTACCTCATGGTTATTGCGGTTTTGTCGCCACTTAGGTTTCGAAATCAATTGCATCAAAAAGCACTGTCCGATTCACTTTTTATGTTGTCGATAAACCCTTCTTTTTCGAACCCTGTTGTTAAACCTTTGGTGAAAATCGAGGCATATAAACAATCGTTGTTGCAATTATCGCGGTTCGATTCAATTGGATTATCGGTGAACTTGGCCGATAGTTCAATAATGTTGAAACTTAAGGGATTGGTTTTATATGATTCGGATGTTGTTGATTTTAAGGTTGATCCTGTTCTTAAAGGACTAAGAATTGCCGCTTATTTGAATTCGTTTTCGAGGCCACTTGAAAGTGTTGCTTCTTATTCATCGTTTCAGAAGGAACCAATTGTAGTAAAAAAAGCTCCGGCAACTCCCGAGGAAGCTCTTGCTATAGCTACTTTGCCCGACAGCATTCCGCTTGTGCCCGCTTATTTTTGGATTGAATTGAACAACGGTATAAAATTGTTCATTGTGCAGGATGATTGGAAAAGTTCAATGGAGCGAAAAGTCAAGCGAAAATATAAACGCGACTTGCATAGATTAAGAATTGAAAATGTTTTTAAATCGGCATTAAATCCTTCGGAATATCATTATTCACCAACTATTATTATTGAAATCAATGCCGATGCTGCAATAACAATATTTAGGGCTTTGCCTGTATTTACAAAGGTTAGTTTAATATTTTAGCTTATTTTGAATGAAAGCCAATTAAAGGGAGGAATAAAAAAGTATTGCCAGCATACCCCAAAATGAGTAGCTGGCAACACATGCGATATTATTGTTATTAGCCTTTGATTAATTCAATATATGTTTGTAGTTTTCATTTAGTAAAAATGGTACAAATGAAGCAATATAGTTCAATGCTTTTTCTTCGTTAAGCATTTTTGGCGAAAGCATTGCTTGTTGTTCCATTTGTTTTGCACAAATCACAGCATTGTTGATTTGGTATGCAACTTTTGAATGTTTATTTTTAATCTCGCGAACACCAAAGCCCTTGGTATTATTTACATACATTACTTCAAAATATTCGTTGCGAACAATGTATTCTTCGCCTTTTTTTGTTTCGTGCTTGTAAACCTGAATTTGTTTTTCGCCGTATTCAATTACCCAACTTTTAGTCGATTCTACACTCAAATCGATCGATGCATCGGTACTAATTGTGTAGTTTTCGTTGGCAGTTACTACTTGGCGTGCATTTGCATTTAAAGCACTAATAATAGTAATCAGTAAAATCGCAGTTACAAAAATTGTCTGTTTCATAGCATTCATATTTTTAAAATTATTTGTTTTTGTTTTTAATACCGATGCAAAGTAAGTGCTTGTAAACACAATGAAATATGATTAAAACTGTAGGCTTAAAAAAAGAAAATTAACATTTGTTAACACTTTGTATGAACCGTAAGATTCTGTTTCCTAAACGATAATTTGTTACATTGTAACCTTTGAATGTATTGAAGTATAAAAAGAAACGTTTAATTTGTGATGCTTGCTTCTTTGTATATTGTTATTTTTTCATTTGCTAATGCTTTTTATGAGACACAGAGCTAATTATATAGTGTTGATTATCGCAGCCGTTTTTATTATTTACAATGGATCAGCTAACGCACAAGTTGTAATCAACGAGTTTATGGCATCGAATACCGGTGTGCTTGTTGATCCCGATTACAACGAAAGTGCCGATTGGATTGAAATTTATAACGGCACCGATCAGCCTGTGTCGTTGAACAACTACTACCTTACCGATAATATCTCCGACATTTATAAATGGCAGATTATAACAAACGATGTAATTGAGCCTAATGCTTATATGCTTGTTTGGGCCGATGGAATGAATGCAGGAATACATGCTTCGTTTAAGCTTTCGGCAGAGGGCGAAGAGTTGGCGCTGGTTTCACCTTCGGGCGTAATTATCGATTCGTTGAGCTTTTATTATCAGGAGCCCAACATTTCGATGGGGCGCGAAACCGACGGTGCGGCAAACTGGGTGTTTTTTACTGAGCCCAGTCCCGGAGAGCAAAATCTAGGCGCATCGTTTGCCGACATTGTACACAATTCGCCAACTTTTAATCCCTTTGGTGGAATTTTTCATACACCAATACAAATAAATATTGAATCGAAATTTGGAGGCGAAGTGCGATATACGCTAAACGGTGCTGAACCTGATGAGAATTCTCTCATTGCTTCGGGGCCTCTTGCTATTGACGAAACAACGGTTGTTCGGGCACGTATATTCAAACAAGGCCAAAAGCCGGGGCCGGTGCAAACACATACATATTTTGTCGATTTGAACAACCAAATTGGAACCTTGCCTGTAGTTGCCATATCAACACATCCCGATAATTTTTGGGATGCCGAAAAGGGAATTTATGTACAGGATTTTAAACCCGAGTGGGAAGTGCCGGTAAATATCGAATTGTTTGAAAACGATGGTAGCGATCGGGCGGCGTTTAATTTGAATGCAGGAGTGAAAATTAACGCGCTTTATGCATGGAAACTGCCTCAGAAAATGCTGGGTGTGTATTTCAGAAAAGATTATGGCGACGGAAAACTCGATTATCCTTTGATTTTTGAAAAGGAAAGGAAAAAATACGATTCGTTTGCGCTACGTGCATCGGGTAGCGATTGGACCTATACCTTATTTCGCGATGGTCTGGCCCAAAATGCAACCTACGATTATACCAAGGTCGATAATTCGGGCTTCCGGGCTTGTGTACTATATGTTAATGGTCAATACATGGGAATACACAACATTAGAGAGAAAATTAACGAGGATTATGTGGTGCAGAATTTTGGTATTCCTAAGAATGATCTTTTTATGGTTGAATACGAAGAATATGCCGAAGAAGGTGGCCAAGAAGCTTTGGATGCTTACTCCAAACTAATTGACTTAACCAAAAAAGACTTAACAAGTCCCGGAAATTGGGAGGCTGTTGAAGCTGAAATGGACATTGAAAATTTCACCGACATGGTAATTACCGAGTTGTGGAGTGGCAACACATCAATCGACCACAATGTAATGGCATGGAAACCTAAAAGTGAAGGAAAGTGGCGTTGGATCTTGATGGATGTTGACAGGGGCTTTTTTAACCCCGATGATCATTTGTTGGATTTTTACATAAGGCAAGACTCGTGGCCGCTGAAAGAACTGGCCGAGAACCGCGAGTACATCCATTATTTGGGAAAACGAATGGCCGATCACTTGTTTACAACCTTTCACCCAAAGCGCATACTCCCACTTATTGAGCGCCACAAAATAACAATCGATGGTGAAATACAACGGCATGTCGAACGGTGGGAAGGTACACGTGCCATCGATAATTATGGATCTCCGTTGCGTTCGTACGATTATTGGCTCGACGAAGTTGACGATTTAAAAGACTTTGTTAATGAACGTGCTGCATACTTACTTGCCGATTTAGGCGGCTATGGATTCAACGAGAATGTTCCAATTTTAGTTTCAATCGATCCGGTTAATTCCGGAGAGGTGTTGTTCAACGGTTTAAAAATACCGGGCAGCAACTGTAGCGGTAATTATCCTGCTAACGAAAACATTCAGCTTAAAGCAAGCGCTTTGCCCGGGTTTGAATTTATTGGATGGGCACAAGCTGAAACCATAAAGCTAATCGAAAAGCAGTCGTTATGGAAATACAACGACAGTGGTGAAAACCTAGGAACAGAATGGAAAAACACCTCCTTTTCAGATGCGAGTTGGGACGAAGGATATGCAAAGCTTGGTTATGGCGACGACGATGAAAACACTGTGCTTAGTTATGGTAACGATCGAAATAACAAACACATCACAACTTATTTCAGAAAAACATTCCATATTGATGATCCAAGCATCCAGGATCTTTGGCTCGAACTGTTATTCGACGATGGTGCCGTGGTTTATTTGAACAACAACGAAGTGCTGCGGGTAAACATGCCCGATGGAAGTATCGATTTTGAAACCAGGGCTTCGGGTGCAATCAGCAACGAATCATCGTTTAAACAATTTCAACTATCAAATAATTTATTAAAAGATGGGGAGAATTTAATTGCGGTTGAAATCCATCAGGTTTCGGGCACCAGCAGCGATATTGGTTTCGATCTTGAATTAAGAGCCACTCAGGCTGCTTCCAACTCTTACATCTCAACCAGTCCGGTAATTGATTTAAAACTTAATAAAGAACTCGGTATTACCGCTGTTTTTGACCCGACCGGTGCATGTGTTGTGCCCGAAATCATTGCATCGGAGCTAACGCTTAGTAAAAATTGTTCACATTACCTTGTGCAGCAAAATGTTGAAATTACACCCACCGGGAAATTAATTATTGAAGAAGGCGTAGAAATTTGGATGCCCGATAACGGAACGATTACAGCCAATGGCCCTATAGTAGCTTTGGGTTCTGCCCAAAATCCAATTGTGTTTAGGTCAAACCCACATTCCGAAGCCCAAAAGTGGGGAATAATCAATATCGTAGATGTTGCCGACACATCGTATTTTAAACATGTGCAAATCGAAAATGCTTCGGCTGGCATGCATCCCATTCGCGAAACGGCAGCAATTTCGGCTTACCACTCGGTTATTGTAATTGATAATGTTACCATCGAAAATGTTTATGGAAATCCTATTGCCGCAAGGTATTCCGATGTTTGGCTTACCAATTCAAACCTGCACTCGTCAATTACCGGCGATTTAATCAATGTGAAATATGGAAAAGGTTTTATCAATAACTGTACTTTTAAAGGTAACTCGCAACCCGATACCGATGCCATTGATTACGATGATGTTGTAAACGGAGTGATAAAAAATTGCATCATTCACGATTTTCATGGTTCAAACAGCGATGCCATCGACATTGGAGAGCAGTCGCAGAACGTACTTATCGACAGTATTTTTGTGTACAACATTACCGACAAGGGTGTTTCGGTAGGGCAACAGTCGTCGGCAACAATCAGCAATTCAATTTTTACGGCTTGTAACTTGGGTGCAGGTTTGAAAGATTCGAGCAGGGTAAGTATCAACCATTGCACTTTTTACGGCAACTATATTCCGGTGGCAGTTTACGAGAAAAACCCCGGCGATGCGGGTGGAAACGTAAGGGTTAGCAACTCAATCTTGTCGAACAGTTATGGCTCAACAGTTTTGTGTGATGAGTATTCAAGCTTAGAAGTTGAATACAGCTTGTCCGATAACGATAGCTTGCCTCAAGCGGGTAATAATATCTTTGGAAATCCATATTTCGATAATCCTACTTATTATCGTTTTGGATTAGTGGGCACATCGCAAGCCATAGCTGCCGCAACCAACGGAGGCAATCTTGGTGTTGAATTACCCCCGGTCAATGCACAACCCAACCTTGTAATCGACCGAATTTTTTATTCCTCAGGCAGCTGGACCGATTATCCCGAGTTCTTTTCAATTTATAATCCTTCGAACAGTCGTGTTGATCTTGCCGGCATGAAAATCACAAGGGGAATTACCTTTGAATTTCCAGAAGGAAGCACTATTGAAGCTGGAGAGTCGGTTTACCTTACAAGTAACAAGTTGCATGCTTTTTGGGAAAACAGGGTTAAAAAACTTTATCAATGGCAAAGCGGAAAACTTGCCGACGAAGGAGAAACACTTCAGCTCGAAACGGCAAACGGTTTACTGATTGATGGCGTTAAATATGGTTTTAAATCGCCTTGGCCACAACTTGCGAATTCGCCAAATGGCATTGTATTGAATTCGTTCAATGTCGATAATCATTTTGGCAACAACTGGTACAGCAAAAGCGTTGATGCTTTGGTTTCGTTAAAAGAGTTTAATGCCAAGCAATTGTTTTTAAAGGCATACCCAAATCCTGCATCCGAAACAATTACAATTGAGGGGTTTACCGAAAGCAAAACACCTTTGTTGGTATTCAATGCAATGGGCAAACTTGTTCAAAAACAAATAAGAAATGAAAATAGCTACGTGCTGGATATTTCGCATTTGCCCAACGGGCTTTACCATGCACAATCGGGGCATCAATCAGTTTCTTTTATCATAAAACATTAATATGAAACGAGCATGTAAAATATTCACATCCAAGTTGATGATAATATTCTTCA
>DAOSWJ010000099.1:0-1397 GCA_035380005.1 Prolixibacteraceae bacterium
AGCCCGCGCGAAGCGGCCATATATGCCACCAACGAAGTATGGTTGGCTGTAATCGTTACCACGCTAACTGTTGTAGCTGTATTTTTACCACTTACTTTGGTAGGTGGAATGACCGGTGTTTTGTTCCTTCAGTTAGGTTGGGTGGTAACCATTACTGTTGTTACATCAACAATTGCAGCTATATCGCTTACTCCAATGCTTTCGTCACAAATGTTGCGTTTGCGCCCTGCCAATCGTAAGAAAAAATGGTACAGCCATAGCCGTACTGTGTTACCTTTCCTCAATTGGATCGATAACTTTTATGGCAAAAGTGTAGCTTGGTCCTTACGCCATAAGCTTTTAATTACATTGGTTTCGGTGGGAATATTTGTTAGTTCGTTTTTCTTTTTGGGAAACATCGGGACCGAGTTTATTCCCGAAAGCGATAGTAGTTCAATATCGGCAAGTATAGAGTTGCAAACAGGAACACGTTTCGAGGAGTCGATGAAAATTACACATATCATGGAAAACTTCATTGCCAACGAAATTCCCGAAGCTGAACTCAATGCTGCAACAACAGGTTCAGACGACAGGGGCGGGGTGAATACATTGTTCCAATCGTCGGGTTCGAACATTATTAACATGACTTTAAGCCTTGTGAAACCTGGCGAACGTTCGCGCTCGGTTTGGGATATTGCCGAAATATTACGTGCTAAACTGCTTACCTTGCCCGAGGTAGTGAACTTTACCGTAAGTACCGAAAGTGGTATGGGCGGCATGGGCGGCGGAAATGCCGTTGAACTTGAAGTGTATGGTTACGATCTCGATGCTACAACGCTTTATGCTCGCGATTTACAAGAAAAGATTGAACAGATTAACGGCGCTCGCGAAGTAAAAATTAGTCGCGAAAAATTCAAGCCCGAACTGACTATTCAGTTCGATCGCGAAAAACTGGCCGAACATGGCTTGTCAACTGCTGTTGTTTCCAATGCTGTTCGCAACCGTGTTTCGGGTATGATTTCAACCCGTTTCCGCCAGTTTGGTGACGAATACAACGTTGTAGTGCGTTACAAAGAAGATGCACGTAATTCAATTACCGATCTTGAAAACATTCTGATTGCATCGCCTACTGGCAGCATGGTGAGGTTAAATGAGTTGGGTGAGGTGAAACAAACGCTTACGCCTCCTAACATTGAACGTAAACGAAAACAAAGGGTGGTTACTGTTTCGGCTGTGCCTTATCAAATATCGTTGGGCGAGTTGGCAACCGAAATTCAGGCTGTAGTTGATGAGGCCGGTGTGCCACAAGGTATGTCTGTTCAAATTGGTGGTTCGTACGAAGATATGGAAGAATCGTTTATGGATCTTGGCTTATTGGCATTGCTTTCTATTGTATTGGTATTTATTGTAATGGCCAG
>DAOSWJ010000099.1:1497-2866 GCA_035380005.1 Prolixibacteraceae bacterium
GAAGGATCCGAAATTTGGAGCCCGATGGGTATTTCTGTAATTGGAGGATTGCTGTTTTCAACCATTGTTACCATGATTTTGGTGCCTGTTGTTTATGCCGTAATTGCTAAAAAAGGCGAACGCGACCGTACGCAAGCTGTACGTAAAAAATTCAAATTTATGGATTGAGCCAAGTAGCCCTTATTTCAATGACTGTTGAAATAAGGGCTAATGGCTTAATGACTAATGACTTAATGACTTTTAAAAATGAAAAGTGTATTTATAGTATATAACCAAGCATTTACCGAGCGGGTCGATTACATGTTGGACAAGCTCGAAATTAAAGGTTTTACCCAATGGATCGATGTTTGCGGACGTGGTTCGGTTGATGGTGAACCTCGTAAAGGAACACATACATGGCCCGAAATGAACAGTGCCATACTTACCATTGTTGACGATAGTCAGGTGGATGTGTTGCTCGAAAAAGTGCAAAAGCTTAATCAAGTTAACGAAGAGGTTGGCATTAGGGCTTTTGTGTGGAATGTTGAACGAACTGTTTAAGTTCTTTTTATAAAATACTTTGAAAGCCGGCGCATATCTTTGTGTCGGCTTTTGTTTTGCTAAGGGTTGCAAATTTAGTGGTAAATAGCAGTTTGAGCTTATTTGCTTTGTTCTTCTATTCTCGCAAAAAAAACTATTTTTGCATGGCACACTAAAAAAATGTAATGTTTTTGTCGCAAGGCTTACCAATTAGCAGTTAAATATTATAAAAAAGCATCGCTATGAGTTTTTTTGAAGTACAGAATGTTAGTAAATCATACGCAGCACACCGGGCACTTACCGATGTTTCGATAAACATTGAACAGGGGCAAGTGTTTGGTTTGTTGGGTCCTAACGGGGCAGGGAAAACCACACTCATCCGCATCATCAATCAAATTACCGCCCCCGACAGCGGAAAAGTTTTTTTCGACGGTCACAACCTGCGAGCCAACGACATCTATCAAATTGGCTATTTACCCGAAGAACGTGGCTTGTATAAAAAAATGAAAGTGGGCGAACAGGCTTTGTACCTTGCACAGCTAAAGGGCTTGTCGAGGCGCGATGCCTTGAAAAAGTTAAAATATTGGTTCGAGAAATTCGAGATTCAAGCTTGGTGGGATAAAAAGTTGCAAGAGCTTTCGAAGGGTATGCAGCAAAAAGTACAGTTTATTTGTACTGTTTTGCACGATCCCAAGTTGCTTATTTTCGATGAACCGTTTAGTGGTTTCGACCCTATAAATGCCAATCTTCTGAAACAGGAAATACTAAACTTGCGTGAAAATGGTGCTACAATTATTTTTTCGACGCACAACATGAGTTCTGTTGAAGAAATTTGCGACCATATTGCGCT
>DAOSWJ010000099.1:2966-5860 GCA_035380005.1 Prolixibacteraceae bacterium
TTTTTTCGACGCACAACATGAGTTCTGTTGAAGAAATTTGCGACCATATTGCGCTTATCAACAAATCGAAAAAAATTCTAGATGGTAATATTTTCGATGTAAAAGCTCAATACAAAACCGAAACCTTCGATGTGGTTTATAAAGGCGATTTCGAGAAGATTAACCATATATTGGGGGCCGATTTTAAAATTCTTGATCATACCGAGAGACCTCACTTTAATGAAGTTACCATAAAGCACTTAAATGGCACCAGTAATAACGATTTGCTGATGAAAATTGCCCCTTTGGCCGAAATTGTTTCGTTCAGCGAACGCATTCCAAGCATGAACGAAGTGTTTATTAGGGTAGTGGAAGATAATAATAAATAAAACCCATTGAAAATGAATAAGATATTTATCATTATAAAAAGAGAATACCTAAACAGGGTAACTAAAAAATCATTTTTGATTTTAACGCTTTTAACACCATTGTTATTTGCCGGAATCATGTTCTTACCCGCTTATTTAGCAACACTCGATAATAAAGAAGAACACAAAGTTGCAGTGCTCGATCGTTCTTCTCTTTTCCTAGGTGAGTTGGAAGATTCAAAATCGACAAAATTCCATTTTATTCCCGAAGAAGAATACGAAAATGTTAAAAATAGCATAGGATCAAATGAGTTTTATGCTTTGCTCGATATTCCACAAAGCATTGTTTCGACCAACAGGGTTGTTGTTTATTCAAATAAACAAATCAATCTCGATGTTAAAAATCATATCGACTGGCAGTTGGAACAAAAACTCGAGAATCAAAAACGTGCCGAATTAGTTAGTCGCCTTGGTGTTCCCGATTTAGAAGACCAATTGCAGGCAACCAAAACACGTATTACTGTTGATACCCTTAAATTAACCGAAGATGGTGAAGGCAAAAAAGGATCGACCGAAATTGCAATGGGCATAGGTTATGCAGCCGGTTTCCTTATTTACATTTTTGTGTTTATGTATGGTGGAATGGTAATGCGTGGCGTTTTAGAAGAAAAACAAAACCGCATTGTTGAGGTCATCATTTCATCGGCAAAACCCGTTCAGCTTATGTTGGGGAAAATAATCGGGCTTGCTGCTGTCGGGCTTACTCAATTCCTAATTTGGGTGTTACTTATGGGCGGAATTTTTATAGGTGCAAAATCGATGTTTGTTAGCGACGAAGCTTTGCAGCAAATGGCCGAAAGTCAAAGCGTTATGGTGCAAAGCAACCCAATGGCTTCCGAGATGATGAATAATTTTGAACCCAACGAGTTTGAAAAAATAATTGCACAAATTGAAGGTATCAATTTTCCTCAAATAATCGGAATGTTTTTAATCTTCTTTATTTTAGGTTATTTGTTGTACAGCTCGCTTATGGCAGCAATTGCAGCTGCTGTCGATACCGAAGAAGATATGAACCAGTTTATGCTGCCTGTTACAATACCGCTAATTGCAGCCATCATTATTTTAGCTAATGTAATTAAAAATCCCGAGGGGCAACTGGCCTTTTGGGCATCGCATATACCTTTTACCTCGCCAATTATAATGATGGTAAGGATACCCTTTGGGGTGCCTTGGTACGAGCTGTTAATTTCAGTTGCAATTTTAGCTTTGTCTACTTATGGCGCAATTTGGATAGCTGCAAAAATATATCGAACCGGTATACTTATGTATGGCAAAAAGCCATCGTGGAAAGAAATTGGCAAGTGGCTGACTTATAAAAGCTAATAAATAAATTAAACGCTTAGTTGGGCCAATTGCAATCGGCCATCGAACAATAATTCATTTTGAATTTTGTTCGATGGCCGATTTTTTTGTTTTCAACCACTAATATTTATCATTTGATAGTCATGTATTTTGCCATAAATTTAGCTTTCTGAACAAATCACAAATGAAGAAAACTCAATTCAAATATGGCGAAGAACAGTTGAGTATTGGTATTGCGCTCGATATTGCACGCGACATTACCGAAGGCGTTCTTCCTTTAAACGTAATAGCTAGAGTACAACACAACCACGATGTTGTTGAGCAAATAATCAGTAAAGATCACGAAGTTTATGGCGTAAATACCGGTTTTGGTCCATTGTGCACCACACTAATCAGCGATGCCGATACGCGGAAACTGCAATACAACCTGTTGGTAAGCCATAGTGTTGGGGTTGGCGAACCCATTGAGCCTGAAATTGCCAAGTTAATGATGATTTTCAAAGTGCACGCTTTGGCGCAAGGTTACTCGGGTATTGCTGTTGAAACATTAGAGCGCATTATTTGGTACATCAACCACAACATTATTCCGGTAGTGCCTTCGCAAGGTTCGGTAGGGGCTTCGGGCGATTTGGCTCCTTTGGCTCATTTATTCCTGCCACTTATCGGGCACGGTAAAGTGTGGTTTAACAACGAGCAAAAACATGCCGCCGAAGTTTTGATGTATTTCAACCTAAAACCGCTGGAGCTCGGCCCCAAAGAAGGTTTGGCATTGATTAATGGTACACAGTTTATGCTGGCTCATGCAGTTTTGCTGTCCGAGCGCTTGCAGAATTGCCTCGATAATGCCGATGTTATTGCTGCCATGAACCTCGAAGCAATGCTGGGTTCAGTTAAAAGTTTCGACAAAGAACTGCATGAATTGAGGCCATATTCGGGTAGTATTTATGTAGCCGAGCGAATACGCATTTTGTTGCAAAACTCCGAAATAGTTAAGTCGCACGCCAATTGCCACCGTGTGCAAGATCCGTATTCACTACGCTGCATCCCTCAGGTACACGGTGCTTCGCGCAATGCATGGTTGCACCTCAAAGAAACATTGCTTGTCGAAATGAACTCGGTAACCGATAACCCGATTATTTTTAATGAACACAAAACCATAACAGGCGGGCACTTTCACGGTCAGCC
>DAOSWJ010000099.1:5960-10043 GCA_035380005.1 Prolixibacteraceae bacterium
CGATTATTTTTAATGAACACAAAACCATAACAGGCGGGCACTTTCACGGTCAGCCAATTGCTTTGCCCATCGATTATGCTGCTTTGGCTGCTGCTGAGTTGGGCAATATTGCCGATCGGCGCATTTTTCTGTCGATGATGGAAAGTGTGCCGGGGCTACCAAAGCTTTTAATGGAACACACCGGATTGAACTCAGGTTTCATGATTTCGCAATATACGAGTGCTGCTTTGGTTTCCGAAAACAAAACGCTGTGTTTTCCTGCCAGTGCCGATAGCATTCCTACATCGTTGGGGCAAGAAGATCATGTTAGCATGGGTGCTGTGGGCGCCCGTAAGGCGCTTCGAATTGTCGATAACCTTGAAAAGATATTGGGCATTGAATTGTTGACTGCATCTCAAGGATTTGAATTCAGAAAGCCACTTAAATCGGGGGTTTTAATGAACGCATGTCATAATTTGGTTCGCTCGAATATTGAGTTTGCTACCGAAGATCGCATTTTTGCTTACGATATTGAAAAGGCCATTGAACTTATCCGCTCTAAACAGTTAATTGCATTGATTAATCAAGTAGCAGATGATCAGGGTGTTAAATTTAAAAATGAAAACCATGAAATATTCGGAATTTATTGAAAAGTACGCAAATCATCCGCATTATGTTGCACCCCGTGGCAATGTTTTGCATGCCAAAAGCTGGCAAACCGAAGCGCCATTGCGTATGTTACTGAACAATCTCGATCAGGCAGTGGCCGAAGATCCTGCTAATTTGATTGTTTATGGAGGAACAGGACAAGCTGCACGTAACCCCGAGGCAGTGCATAAAATAATTGAGCTTTTGTTGGAATTAGACGAAAACCATAGTTTGTTGTACAATCGGGCAAGCCGGTTGGAGTGGTGCGTAGTCACCCACAAGCGCCCAGGGTGCTGATTGCCAACAGTAATTTGGTGCCGGCTTGGGCCAATTGGCAACATTTCGAAGATTTAAAAAAACGTGGGTTGATGATGTATGGCCAAATGACCGCCGGAAGTTGGATCTACATTGGATCGCAAGGAATACTGCAAGGCACCTACGAAACTTTTGTTGAGTGTGGGCGCAAATATTTTGGCGGAAACCTTAAAGGAAAACTGATAGTATCGGGCGGAATTGGTGGAATGGGGGGTGCCCAGCCTTTGGCCGCAACAATGGCCGGGGCTGTTTTCCTTGGTGTCGATGTCGATCCCGAGCGTATCGAGAAGCGCTTGCATACCCGTTATATCGATCGAATAACTGCCGATTACAACGAGGCCGTTCACTGGGTACTCGAGGCTAAACGTAAAGGCGAAGCCCTTTCGGTTGGCTTGGTGGCCGATATTGGCGATGTGCTTGAGGAATTGTTGGCCGACAACATTGTGCCCGATATTCTCACCGATCAAACTTCGGCACACGACCCGCTTAACGGCTACATCCCTAATGGTTTTACTTTAGATGAAGCATTGCAGTTACGTGTCGACGACCCCGAAGATTATAAAACTTTGACATTGAAAAGCATGGCTCGGCACGTTGGCTTTATGTTGAAATTGAAAGATCGCGGTAGTGTTGTTTTCGATTACGGCAACAACTTACGTGAGTTTGCCCGACAGGGTGGAGAAGGGCGCGCTTTTGAGTACAGGGGTTTTGTGCCTGAGTTTATTCGCCCCCTGTTTTGCGAAGGCAAGGGGCCTTTCCGGTGGGTGGCTTTGTCGGGCGACCCCGACGATATTTACACAACCGATAAGGCTTTGATTGAAGCATTCCCCGAAAATAAAAACTTGGTTAAGTGGTTAAGCCAGGCACATCGGAAAATCGATTTTCAGGGATTGCCAAGCCGCATTTGTTGGTTGGGTATGGGAGAGCGCGAGAAAGCAGGCATCATTTTTAACGATCTGGTGCGAACCGGCAAGTTGAAAGCACCCATTGTAATTGGCCGCGATCATTTGGATTGTGGCTCGGTAGCATCGCCCAACCGCGAAACCGAAGGAATGTTGGACGGAAGCGATGCAGTGTCGGACTGGCCACTGCTTAACCTGATGGCTAATACAGCAGGAGGAGCTACCTGGGTGTCGTTTCACCATGGTGGCGGGGTAGGCATTGGTTACTCGCAACATGCAGGTATGGTAGTACTGGCCGATGGCACCGATAATGCCGAAGCTTGCTTGAAACGTGTACTTTACAACGACCCTGCACTGGGCATTTATCGTCATGCCGATGCAGGTTATAAGTCAGCATTAGACAATAAGATTTTGTTTGGCTTATAGTGAGAATTCAATATTAATTGTTGCTGTATTTCTGATATGCTTATTATTGTTGTTTGAATTATTTTCAGAAAACATTGAAATTTAATCGAATGAAACTTATTGGCCCTTTTGTTCAATTGCTTACCATGGATCAAATGCCACTCAAAGGTGCACTGTCCGACGATCAGCTCGTTATTATTTATAATGGTGGGGTGTTGATTGATGGACAAACAATTATTGAAGTTGGTACTTACGATCATTTGCTTGAAAAGTATGCCCACAAGGCCTTAGAGCTTGAGAAAATTGAGAAGGGAATGGTGGCCATGCCCGGATTTATCGATGCACATACGCACATTTGTTGGGCCGGTTCGCGTGCAGCCGATTATGCCAAACGTTTATCGGGGAAAACTTATCTCGAAATTGCTACCGAGGGAGGCGGAATATGGAGCACTGTGCAAAAAACACGCGAGGCATCAATGCAATATTTACAAAACATCACAGATGAACATGCCAACCAAATGCTGAACGATGGAGTAACTACCATCGAAGTGAAAAGTGGTTACGGGCTCACTGTTGCCGACGAATTGAAAATATTGCAAGCAATAAAAAGTGCCCCAAGCAAAGCCGATTTAGTTCCAACTTGTTTGGCGGCTCATATTTGTCCGAACGATTTTAATGGTTCGAAAAGTGAATACCTTTTATTAATGGTAAATGAATTATTGCCCGAAGTTAAAAGGCAAAAACTATCAAACCGTGTCGATGTTTTTGTGGAGCCATCGGCTTTTGGGGTGGGTGAGGCCAACTTTTATTTACAAAAGGCAAAAGAACTGGGTTTCGATTTGGTGGTACATGGCGATCAGTTTAACGTTGGTGGTAGTCAATTGGCCATCGAAATGTGTGCTTTAAGTGTTGATCATTTAGAGGCTTCGGGCCAGCATGAAATGAACTTGCTTGGCAAAAGCAATGTGGTTTCGGTAGTTTTGCCCGGTGCTTCGTTAGGCTTGGGGATGCCGTTTGCACCAGCCCGAAAGTTGCTCGATAGCGGTGCTTGTTTGGTCATAGCTTCTGACTGGAACCCGGGATCGGCACCCATGGGCGATTTGTTGATGCAGGCTGCAATTTTGGGGGCTTACGAAAAACTTACCTTGGCCGAAACACTTGCTGCAATTACCGTAAGGGCTGCCAGTGCCCTAAATTTATCCGACCGCGGAGTGTTGAGCCCGGGAAGAATTGCCGACATAATTGCTTTTCGAACAAGCGACTTCAGAGATATTGTAAACAGACAAGGCAAGCTAAAACCCAGCTTTGTTTGGAAGCGAGGTGAAAAGCTTGCCCTGCAATTATTGTGAAAATATTGTATCTGATTATGCCAATGCTTTTTTGGCAATATTCAATGCTTCGTTTAGCCCATCGGGGTTTTTACCGCCGGCAGTTGCGTAAAATGCTTGTCCGCCGCCGCCACCTTGAATGGCTTTTGCTGCATCGCGAATAATTTGTCCTGCATTTAATTTGCGTTCATTTACCAAATTGTCCGAAATCATTACCGTTAAATTCGCTTTTCCATCGAGATTGGCACCCAGCACTAAAAATAAGTTGTCGATTTCACCTTTTAATTGGAAAGCCAAATCTTTAATCAATTGGGCATCGTTTAATGGAACAATAGCAGTAAGTACATTGATGTCGCCCATTTTTTCGATGTTGTTTTTCAACTCCGATTTTAAGCCCATGGCTTCTTTTTTGGCAAAAGCTTCGAGTTGTTTGCTCAATTCTTTGTTACTGTCAATCAGTTCGCTAACCGAAGCAGGAATGCTTTGCGGGTTGTTGAGTGTAAGTT
>DAOSWJ010000100.1:0-10002 GCA_035380005.1 Prolixibacteraceae bacterium
AATACATCTAATGGGGCATCAACCCTACAAACAACTGTTCCTAATTCCGATTTCATTGTTTTAGCCATTCACCCAAGCATTATTCCTGTGCCAGTTTCAATTTGGGTGGTATTAAGCTTGTTTGTATTAGTAATTGCCGGCTTTGTTGCTAAACGAAAATTTTTCTAAGTTGTACAACCAGATACAAAAAGCCACTAATACTGCAAAACAATTTTGCGTATTAGTGGCTTTTTTTATGCTTGAGCACAATATTCCATCAATATTTTAACCCTCGCCACAAAATCCCAAACAACTGTACTTCTATTACTTACCAACTAAAGCCACAAAAAATCGTCTATATTTTATCTGAAAAAATTTACAAGCCTGTTTTGCTGCGGTAATTTTGTTTAGTGCTTTAATAAAGCGCAAAAATGCGTTTAAAAGAATCAATTCAATAATTTACTAAACAAACTTATTTATGAAACGAACAGTGTTTATTTTGTGCTGTATGGTTGTAATGCAATTTTTTTTGGCTTGCAACAAAACCAACGACGGCACCTTTACCGAGCCCATCAGCATTTACGAAAAATTGGGTGGCACATGGGTACTCACACGGCTTAACATGATCGACGAGGTTGCAGCAGCCAACTCGCTAAAGCCCGATGCAATGAACCTTACCGGCAAATTTAATTTCAAAACATTTGCCATTACCCTGCAACTTAGCGAGCAGTTTGAGCCGGGCACCTTCGAAGTAAGCGGCGACGCACCTGCTTTGTTCATCAAAAGCGGTTTCTGGAAACTGAGCAACCCCTACCCCAATACCGACGGCACTGCTGTTCAGCTCGAACTTTATACCGACGAGGCAAAAACCAACCTGGCCGATGTACTCAGCATCACCTCACTACCGGGCAACAGGGCAGTCATGGACTTCTCTTTAACCCGCCAATCGAACAACGTTCCGTTTATCACCTATCAGTATTCATTAAAACTTCAATAACGAAACATTATGAGCAACAAAACATTATATACTTTCGTTTTGGCAGTGCTTGTGCCCGTTTTTTCAATTGCGGCCGGACGCATTGCCGAAATATGGACCCAACCCGCGGTTTTTGTAGCCAACGAAGAAGTAAGCATCTTTTTTGATGTTTCCGGCACCGATTTGGCCGATTCCGAAGAAGACATCTTCTTGTGGAGCTGGTATCCAAGCGAGCCCGATGCCGGCAATGGCGCCAGTTCGAGCGATTTTGCCAAGTTAACACGCGTTGAAGGCAATATTTGGAAAATCACCATGATTCCGACCGAATATTTCGGAGTTGAAGCCGACAAAGTGGACTTCATTTACGGTTTATTAAAAAACAAAGATTTTAGCAAAGCCACCGATGCTTTTGCACCCGACTCCGACCCGCCAAACCACATCAGTGTTTACAGTTTGGCAACAATCAAAGGCGATTTAATTATCGATCATTTTCCAAAGCAAATTAAAGCCGATCGTCCGTTTTCGGTACTGCTCAATGCGGCCAATACCTGGCCCGACCAATGCGGCGAAAACCCCGTACAAGGCCAATTGGCCAATGCACCAAATGTGCATGTTCACTCAGGCATCAACAATTGGAGTACTGTAGTTGAAAACAATCCAAGCAATGTAAATAAAACACAGCTAAGCAATTTAGGCGATAACATTTACCGTTGGGACTTTATCCCTAACGAGTATTTTGGTGTTGAAAAAGGAACAGTTATTCAAAATTTCAACATGGTTTTTGCCAGCAACGATTGGTCTTTTATTGGCAAAGGCGAAAATTGCTCCGACTTTTACATTGAAGTTCCGGCAGCACCGGTAACACCCGAGGAAAAGATTCCGCAACTATCGTTTTTCCCATCAAAATTCAGTGCAAAAGATATTTTTTGCATCATACGAAAGGACAACGAAACCAATGTTAATGCTCTCAACTACAACATTTCGGCCGATGGAAAAAGCATTAACGGAAAATTTGAGGGAAGCAACTCCGAATTTGTAGCCTACATTAACCTGACCGATGTTTTCAACGATGGCACTTCGCCCGAAAAAATAAAGGTAGTAATTACCGATAACAACGGGCGCAAGGTTTTAGACAGCGATATTCCATTGGTACAATTAAACGACTAAGAAAACCGCATAATTATGAATAAAGGAAATTTTAAAAATATAGCACGCACCATTCAAGCTGCATTTTTGCTCATTGGTTTTATGGTGCTTACAAACGGTGCATGGTCGCAGCAAACCTTCAACGCTAAAGGTACTGTTGTCGATCAGCAAAACAATCCGCTGCCCGGAGCAACTGTAGTGGTTGAGGGCACTACCAAAGGTGTAATTACCGATATCGACGGCAATTTTGAAATTAATTGTTCAAAAGGAAATACTTTGCTCATTTCGTTTATTGGCTACAAAAACCAACAAATAATCGTACAAAGCGAACAATTGGGCAGCATTGTACTTACTGAAGATTTTGTTACCCTTAACGAAGCAGTTGTGGTTGGTGTTGGGTACGGCACCATGCGCAAATCGGACTTAACAGGCGCCATTGCTTCGGTCGATTCCGACGAACTGAAGCAAGGCGTTGTTTCATCAACCGAGCAACTGCTGCAAGGACGCGTTGCCGGATTAACGGTAATACAAGGAACAGGCGACCCGGCCAGTGGCGCTTCGTTAAGGCTTCGTGGCGGCACATCACTTTCGGCCAGCAACGGTCCATTGGTGGTTGTAGATGGTATTCCCGGTGTCGATTTCAACGCCATTCACCCTTCCGAAATTGTTTCGATTGACGTGTTGAAAGACGCCTCGGCAGCTGCCATTTACGGTTCACGTGGTGCCAACGGGGTAATTATTGTTACCACCAACAGGGCCAACAAGGGCAAAAGCATGCAATACCAGGGCTATGTTGCTGTTGGTACGGTTTCGAACCATATCGACATGCTTTCGGCTAACCAATGGCGTGCTTGGGTACGCGAAAACGAAGTAACCAGTGCCATCGATTACGGCGGCAATACCGACTGGCAAAAAGAGCTCGAACAAACATCTATTTCGCAATCGCACGTGCTTACGTTCAACAGCTCAACCGAAACGAGCGGTTACAGGGTATCGGTCAATTACCTGAACAATCAAGGGATAATCAAAAACACACAGCTCGAACGCTTGGGAGCCAGCTTGTCGGCCTTCCAATACGGATTCGACAATAAGCTTAAGGTTGAAGCCGGTATCAACACCAATTTTGACAAGTGGAACCCATACGACGGGCGCATTTTCGAACGCATGCTCAACTTGAGCCCAACCATTCCGGTTTATAACCCCGACGGTAGTTTTACCCGCATTGGCGGCACCAAATACGACAACCCTGTTGAATTGCACACCAACCGTTTTGCCGACAATACCCGTCACCGTTTGCTGGCTTACACCAAGGCCGAACTCGAAATCATTGAAGGCCTTAAAGCAGTTGCAAACGCTTCATACGAATACAATTCTCAACAGTCGCGCTTGTATAAACCTTCGTATGCTGTTATGGAAGGCATTTCGGACAAAGGTTTTGGCCAACGCACCTTAGGTGATTACACCACTATGCAACTCGAAACCTATCTCACTTACAACAAACAACTTACCGACAATCATCGCATCAACCTTTTAGGCGGATATTCGTATCTCGACAATACCTATGAAGGTTTTGGTGCCATGCGACGTGGTTTCGATTCCGATCTTTTCCTTTACAATAACCTTGGTGCAGGACAAGACTACCGCGCCGGAGATGTTTATTCGTACAAAGGACAGGCAAAGTTGATTTCGTTTTTTGCACGTGCCAACTACAACTACATGGGCAGGTACATGTTTACTGCTACTGTTCGTCGCGATGGCTCTTCGCGTTTTGGTGCCAATAACAAATGGGGTGTTTTCCCCTCGGCATCGGTGGCATGGCGCATTTCCGACGAAAGCTTTATGGCCGGCACATCGGCTTGGCTCGATAACCTTAAACTGCGCGCCGGTTATGGCGTAACAGGCAACCAGGACGGCATTGGCGAGTACAAATCCTTATCGCTATTGGGGGCAGGCTCCGACACCTATTACGATGCAGTAACCCAAAGTTGGAAACAATCGTATGGTCCAATCCAAAACCCCAACCCTAACCTCCGATGGGAAACAACGGCACAAGCCAACATTGGCCTCGACTTTTCGTTAATCGGGCGAATAAATGGTACCGTCGAGTTATATAACAAGAACACTTACGACTTGCTTTATACTTATCGTGTATCTTCAGCCGATTATGCTTTCCCTACCATTATGGCCAACGTGGGCAGCCTTAACAACAAAGGCATTGAGCTTACACTGAACGGCAACTTAATGAATACCAACAATTTTAATTGGGACGCCAACATCACTTTGGCCAAAAATATGCAAAAAGTCACCCAACTGTCCGACGAACAATTCCAAACCGACGATGTTCCAAGCGGTTCGCTGCATGGCATCGATGGCATGTCGGGGCAATTCTCGCAAATCATTGCCGAAGGTTATCCGGTAGGAACCTTTTGGGGGCCATTGTGCACCGGTATCGACTCGTTGGGCAAATTTATGATGGCCGACGATGGAGCCTTGCAGGATATTGGCAACGTTCAACCCAAGTTGAGTTATGGCTTTGGCACTTCGCTCAGCTACAAAAATTTCGATCTCGATGTTTCGATGTACGGCATGTACGGTCAAAAAGTATTGAACGCTACTGCAATGATATTGCACAATCCTGCGCGCCTACCGTCGCTGAACGTTACCGATAGTTTTCTCGAATCGGGCATAACCGACAAAGTGACCTATTCGAGCTACTGGGTTGAAGATGCCTCGTTCCTGAGACTGCAAACACTTACCCTTGCCTACAACATCGACGGCAAGAAATTTGGACTCGGAAAAGTACGTTTGTATGTAACCGGCGAAAACCTGTTTGTACTTACCAACTACACCGGCACCGATCCCGAAGTGAGCATCGAAGGGCTCGACAACCCCGGTTTCGATTGGTTCAATGTGTATCCTAAACCACGTACATTCTCGTTTGGGGCTAACATTTCATTTTAAATTATTAAATAGATATAACAATGAAGATACGAAACATATTTTTGGGCATAGTAAGCCTTTTGATGGCTGCCTCGTGCACCAATCTCGACGAAAAACTGTACGATAAAGTATCGTCGTCGGACTATGGAAAAACACCTTCCGAAATCGAAACCATTGTAGGCCGCGCTTATGCATCACTTAGGGGCTTCAGCGACGAAATTAGCAATGCTTTTCCAACTTGCGAGTTCGTTCTGTTTTTGAGCGAAACCACTTCCGACGAAGCCTGTATTCCTACCCGCGGAGCCGACTGGTATGACGAAGGCCGCTATCAGGAAGCACAATTTCACACTTGGTCGCCACAAAACCTTTTGGTATTAAGTGCCTGGCGATACAGCTACACCGGCATCAACAAAATCAACCTCATTATCGATCAGGTAAATAAATCGGAATTGAGCGACGACGAAAAAGCAGTAGTAAATGCCGAACTACGTGGTGTACGGGCTTATTATTACTACATGTTGCTCGACTTATACGGTAACGTGCCCATAACCACCAGCGTAAGCAACACCGAAGGCATTTCCAACTCGCCACGTTCGGAAGTTTATGCATTTGTTGAATCCGAACTGCTTGAAATTCTCGATCTGCTGCCTGCCGAAAAGCTTTACGGGCGCTTTACCCAAAACGTAGCCAACACACTGCTGGCCCGCTTGTACATCAACTCCGAAGTGTACATTGGGCAAGCCCGCTGGGACGATTGCATCGAAGCATGCGACCGTGTTAAAGGCTACCAGCTTGAACCCAATTATTTTACCAATTTCCTTACCGAGAACGAAAACTCGCAAGAAAATATTTGGGTTATTCCGTACGACAGCAAAGAAGGCACTGTTGGCAACTTTTTCGCTTCGCTATCGTTTCACTACAAACAAAAACAAGCCTTTTCGGCAACCAGTAATTATACCGACTGTGTAAACGGCATTTGCCTTCAACCAGGTGTTTATTCAGCATTCGACGATACCGACATCCGAAAGCAAGGTTTCCTCGAGGGTGACCAAATATCGTTAGCAACCGGATCGGTTATTCTAATGGACAATGGGACACCATTGACCTATACCGAAGCTATTATCGATTATACCGCTGCATCGCAAAACGAGGGCGTTCGAATAAAAAAATACGAAGTAAAAGAAGGCGAAACGTGGGAACGCGACCACGATTTTGTATTGATGCGATATGCCGAAATACTAATGATGAAGGCAGAATGCTACATGCGCATGGGCGCTCCGGTTATGGCTCGCCAAATGGTGGTTCAAATACGCGACAGGGCTAATGTTGAAACCCCTGCCGACATCGATCTTGAATTTATCGATCAGGAATGGCTGCGTGAATTTACCCTCGAGGGTTTACGTCGTTCGGTAAACATTCGTATGGGCGATTGGTTTAAGCCTTGGTGGAACAAAGATGCAACTCCCGAATACAGGGCTTTGTTCCCTATTCCGCAATACGAGCTCGATTTAAACAGTAACCTGGTTCAAAATCCGGGCTATTAATAAATATTTTTGATAATGATTGGATTTAAAGAGAAAATGCTATTTACAGGCTTGGCCATCTTCTTTCTCACATGCATTTTGGCGTGTGAGAAAGATGGCCCCGAGCCAACTGAAGGTTTCACAATTGAAAAATTCAGTGCTGTTGCAGTTGAAAAAACAAATGCGGTTAAAACCTATGCCCATTACATGCCATGGTACGAAACACCCGAAACCAACAACGGCAAATGGGGCATACACTGGACCATGAACACCCGCAACCCCAATATTACCGACACAAATGGCAAACGGCAAATAGCATCGCACTTTTATCCGCTAACTGGGCCTTATGCATCGAGCGATGCCAATATTATTGAATACCATTTACTGTTGATGAAATACAGCGGCATCGACGGTGTGTTGATTGATTGGTACGGATCGAGCGATTACAACGACTATGGCAGCAACCGCACCAACAGCGAGGCTTTGATTGATGCCCTCGAGGGTGTTGGACTTGAATTTGCAATTGTTTACGAAGATCGAACCATTGAACAGGTAGTCAAAAACGACAATTATTTAAGCAGAATTGATGCTGCCCAAAACGATATAAACTATCTGGAAAACAATTATTTCAATAGCACCAACTACATTAAAGTGAACGGCAAACCCTTGTTGTTGGTTTTTGGCCCCGAAGAGTTTCACCAACCCGATGAATGGGGCGAGATTTTAAGCGTTTTAAGCACAGAACTTACTTTTGTTACGCTGAATTACTCCTCGGCACAAACAGCCCCTCACTCGTCGGGCGAATACATTTGGGTCGACAAGGGATCGTTGGACAACAAATACGCAAATAAAAATAATTTCGACGTTTTTATTGGAGGGGCTTATCCAGGATTCCTCGATTTTTATTCAGAGGGTGGATGGGGCGAAGGTTATTTCACCATTGATCACAACAACGGTGAAACGTTCAGTCAAACATTGCAAAAGGCCAAAAATGCCGATACAAATTACCTTCAATTAATTACCTGGAACGACTATGGAGAAGGCACCATGATTGAACCTACCGAAGAATTCGGATTTTCGTTACTCGAAATGGTTCAGCAATTTACAGAAGTAACTTATCAAAAAAACGAACTAGAAACCATTTATTCACTATATAAATTGCGTAAGCAAATTAGCAATAACGACGATAAAAAACGCCTCGATCAGGCATATTATTATCTGGTTTCGACCCAATTCGACAAAGCAAAACAATTAATCGACAGTTTAGAAACAATTGATTTACAATGATAAAAAGATTTTTAAATTACAACTATTTAGGTATAATTAGCTCAATTGTGCTTCCAATAATGTTCACTTTGATGTACATCGGGTGCACCAAAAAAGATGACCCTATACCTAAGGAGAACGACAAGCAAGTCATCGAGAACATTGAACCTTTCGATAAAGTTCCTTCGCTAAACGAGATGATAATTTACGAAGTGAACCCCATGGTTTTTGGTCCCGACGGTACTTTTGCCGATATCGAAGCCAAATTATCATACATTAAAGATTTGGGTGTAAACGTAGTGTGGCTAATGCCAATTTTCCCTAAAGGAATCGAAAAAGGAGTAGGTTCGCCCTATGCTGTAATGGACTACACCGATGTGAACCCCGATTATGGAACGATTACCGATTTTAAGCGTTTGGTTACAACTGCCCACGAACTCGAAATGGCAGTAATTATCGACTGGGTAGCCAATCATACCTCGTGGGACAACGCATGGATCGATAATTTCGATTGGTATGTAAGCGATACCGACGGCAATATTATTAACCCACCGGGCACCAATTGGCAGGATGTAGCCGAACTGAATTACAATAACATGGAAATGAGGGCCGAAATGATCGATGCGCTTAAGTTTTGGATCGATGAATGCAACATTGATGGCTTTAGGTTCGATGCTGTTGACTTTGTGCCCGACAGCTTTTGGTACCAAGCACTCGATTCTTTACACAATTACGAAAACCGTGAGCTCATTTTATTGGCCGAAGGAGGCAAACCGGCACTGCTTAAAGCAGGTTTTCAGATGATTTACGCATGGGATTTTCAATCGAAATTACGCAACATTTTTCACATGCAACTTTCGGCAAACGAAATTCACCAAGTTCACAAAAACGAATATTCAAACATGATAGAAGGCACACAACGGCTGCGCTACATTACCAACCACGACTTGTGCGCCTGGGACGAATCGCCCGTAACAGCCTTTGTAAACCAACGTGGATCGGTAGCTGCATTTGTTGCCACAGTTTTTATGGGTGGGGTTCCGCTAATTTATAACGGTCAAGAAATTGCCTGGCCCGATCAGCTTTCGTTTTTCAATTTCAACCCTATAAACTGGAGCCTTAACCCCTCTATTTATACCGAATATGCCGAAATTATTAAAATACGAAAAGCTCACAGCATAACAGTTGCTGGTGAGACCCAAGCATACAGTCACCCCGATGTGATAGCTTTTTTGAAGAGCAATAACAACAAAAAACTTTTAGTTACTGTAAATACACGCAATCAAGCAATGCAGTTCGAAATACCATCCGAACTGGCAAGCAACACAATCACACCACTTTTGGGTACCGGCAAATTAAACAATAACACTATTGAGCTGCAAGCGTTTGCATACAACATTTTCGAAATAGAATAAAACAAACGATATGAACAAATTAACCATAATTTTAGCAAGCTTTATTATTGCCTTTACAATTGGCTGTAATACTGGCAAAAACAACCTTACAGTTAGTTCACCAAATGGCAACATCAAAGTAAAAGTATTTGAAATCGATGGTCAATTGCAATACCATGTTGAAAAGCAAGGCACAGCCATTTTGAACAACTCGAAATTAGGCCTTAGGTTTAAGAATCATACACCGCTTGGCGAAAAAATAAAAATTACAGGTACCCAAAGCCAATCGCACAACGAAACATGGGAACAACCATGGGGCGAGAAACGCCTAATCGAAAACAGGTACGAAGAGCTAGCGATAAATGTAAAAGAACAAAATACTGAAGGGAAAACAATGACAGTTCGGTTCAGGGTTTTTAACGACGGAATTGGTTTCAGGTACGAAATTGACCAACAAAACGGCATCGATTCAATGATTATTATTGATGAAATTACAGAGTTTGCACTACCAACCAACGATATGGCATGGTGGATACCAGCTTACTCCGAAAACTATTACGAAAGCGTTTACCGACATACAACAGTAAACCAAATTGATACAGTTTGCTTACCCATTACTATCGAAACCGAAGCCGGCAACTATCTGGCCATTCATGAAGCAAATTTAACCAACTACGCAGCCATGAATTTGTATTGCAGCAAAGGCTCCACATTGACCTGCGATCTTACCCCATGGAGTACAGGCGAAAAAGTTTTTACAAGCACACCTTTTGTTAGT
>DAOSWJ010000101.1:0-7567 GCA_035380005.1 Prolixibacteraceae bacterium
GCTTTTGATTTGCCAAAGCCGGGAAGATCGATTGCTATCACTTTGTACGTTTTAGAAAACGCTTCAAGTTGATTCGCCCAATATGTGCCGTCGATACACCATCCGTGCAGCAACAAGAGCGTAATATCGCCCTGCCCTTGTTCAAAATAGTTAATTTCAACTTGATTGTTTCTGATTTTGATTTGTTCTGCTATCATGTTTTTTTGTATATGTGCCTCGCTTTCAATTACTAGAATTAAAGCAACTGCTATTAGAAAAAATGCTTTATTATTCATTTTTGTTTGAATTTGAAGCAAAAATAAAAGGCACATGTGACAACCTTATGTCAGGGGTTCAAAAAATATTCAATAATTTTTATCCATTACTAATGTTGGGCAGCGCATTGTTTCAAACATCTTCTTTCCAATGAATCAATAATACCGACTCATCGCTAAGCAACAAATAGCCTTCGTTGTAGCATATTTTATAAGTGTTGCCTTTTTGTGTCTCATAGATATTGGTGAAATAATTAAAATCAAAACCTTCGTTCAACAGCTTTGAGCGCGACACCTTTGTTTTACCATTGGTATTCAAAGCGCTTAATATTGAATGGTTTTTCTTAAGTGTACGATTTATTTTTTGAACAAAGCCATTACCAGCACTGTAGCGCCTGTTGTTAAACGTATTTCGACATTGATCGGAACAGAATTTTTTATCGATGCGTCCTAAAATGGGTTCGCCGCAAACCGGGCATAAGGGTTTTTTATTCATTGTGATGTTTCTATAATTAACAGACAAACAAATATATAACCAATTTTAAACACTTACAAGCGAAATTAAACGAAAAACAAACAACTCTAAATGTTTAACAACCGACTTATTATCATGTGCTGTTGCAACTTTGTACCATCAAAAAAATATTATTCA
Source organism: Prolixibacteraceae bacterium (assembly GCA_035380005.1). Classification (GTDB taxonomy): domain Bacteria; phylum Bacteroidota; class Bacteroidia; order Bacteroidales; family Prolixibacteraceae; genus Roseimarinus. The sequence goes on from DAOSWJ010000101.1 coordinate 907, forward strand.
CATTTAAAACTTACAATTATGACATCATTAAGGAACAGAGTACAATTAGTGGGCAACTTAGGAATCAACCCCGAAATTGTAACATTCGAAAGCGGAAAGAAACTGGCAAAGTTTACAGTAGCAACCAACGAGAGTTTTACCGATGCAAAAGGCAACAAAACTACCGACACACAATGGCACAATGTAGTTGCTTGGGGCAAGCAAGCCGATTTGGTTGAAAAACACTTGGTAAAAGGGAAAAGTGTAACACTTGACGGTAAATTGACCTATCGGCAATACGAAGACAAAAACAAACAAACCCATTACATTACCGAAATCATACTTAACAGCTTTATTGTAGCAACAAGCGATAAAAACAATTCATAAAAAACCAATGCAATTTCAAAAGAATTGAACAAACTAAAATCCGATACATTGGGTTCGAAAAAAATCCAAAAAAAACATTACAACATTTGGATTTTTAATATTCAGATTTTATATTTGTCAACGTAATCAGAATTCAAACATGCTGATTTCATTCAGATCAAGTCTTTTTCATGTTTGGCGTTTTAGTTTGGGGGATAGTTTTTTAGGAGACATCAGACGATGTCTCCTTTTTTTGAACTAAACAATCAAATAACATACTAAAGTTCTACATATAGCTATAAATCATTTATTATAAAAGAAAGAATCCTGCAATATATTTTTTTCAAAAAAAATGCATTCAAGTTTGGAATTTTCGAAAACACATTATATATTTGTAAGCGAAATCAGATTTCAAACATGCTGATTTCATTCAGATCAAGTCTTTTTCATGTTTGGCGTTTTAGTTTGGGGGATAGTTTTTTGGGAGACATCAGACGATGTCTCCTTTTTTTTGTGCCCATTTTCATGAATTCGGGCAAATTCATCTTTTTTTTAATTCATTTTTTTATCTTTGCAGCCAAATAAAGTATTAATGTGGAAAGATTTGTGAATGATTGCAACCACAGGAAAAAATGCTAAAGCGTTCGTTAATTCTACGATTGCATTTATCCTTTCACAAATCCCTTTTTAATTTATTTAAACTCCCTTTTAGGGAATTAAAAAGTTACAATTATGGGATATTTATTTACCTCAGAGTCGGTATCGGAAGGGCATCCCGATAAAGTGGCCGACCAAATTTCAGATGCCATTTTGGACAAAATTCTTGCATTCGATCCTGAATCGAAAGTTGCTTGTGAAACTTTGGTAACTACCGGGCAAGTAGTATTGGCCGGCGAAATTAAAACCAACACCTACATCGACGTGCAGGATGTTGCCCGCGAAGTAATAAACCGCATTGGCTACACCAAAGCCGAATACCGTTTCGACGGCGATTCGTGCGGAGTTTTTTCGGCCATACACGAGCAAAGTGCCGACATTAACCGTGGCGTGGTGCGCGAAAATCCAATGGATCAAGGTGCAGGCGACCAAGGTATGATGTTTGGTTATGCTTGTACCGAAACCGATAATTACATGCCGCTTTCGCTCGAACTTTCGCACAAACTATTGATCGAACTTGCAGCTATCAGGCGCGAAGGCAAAGAAATGACCTACCTCCGCCCCGATTCAAAATCGCAGGTAACCATTGAGTACGACGACAAAGGCCAACCGGCCAAAATACACACAATTGTTGTTTCGACCCAACACGACGACTTTATTGTACCAACCGACAAAAGCAAAGCCGCGCAGTTAAAAGCCGATGACGAAATGTTGGCCAAAATTAAAGCCGATGTAATTAACATTCTTGTTCCCAGAGTGAAAGCACAATTACCTGAACGTGTACAGGCACTTTTTGGCAACGACATTGTTTACCATGTGAACCCAACCGGCAAATTTGTTATTGGAGGCCCTCATGGCGACACCGGATTAACCGGCCGTAAAATTATTGTTGACACATACGGCGGCAAAGGTGCTCACGGTGGTGGTGCATTCAGTGGAAAAGACCCCTCAAAAGTTGACCGTTCGGCAGCCTATGCTTCGCGTCACGTAGCCAAAAACCTGGTTGCTGCCGGAGTTGCCGACGAGATTTTAGTTCAGGTAGCATACGCAATTGGCGTTGCTAAACCAATGAATATTTTTGTAAATACTTATGGCACAGCTAAAGTAAAATTAAGCGACGAGAAAATTGCCGATAAAATTGCTGAAATATTCGACATGCGACCAAAAGCAATCGAAGATCGCTTAAAGTTACGCAACCCCATTTACGAAGAAACAGCGTCGTATGGGCACATGGGCCGCGAAAACAAAACAGTTAAAAAAGTGTTTACTTCGCCCTATTTCGACGATGTTGAATTAGAAGTGGAACTTTTTACATGGGAGAAACTCGACTATGTTGAGAAAGTGAAAACAGCTTTCGGACTATAAATTCAAATGTATATAAGCAGCCCCGGCAGCAACTTGTCGGGGCTTTTTATTTTGCAGCCTTAAGGTACATTGTCCCAACATCGTTAATCACCTCATTTATCGGCTGATAATGGATACCGGTAGTTCGGGAAAATTTAGATCCGTCGTAATTGCTTATCTCGGTAGCATTTTGAACTGTTTCGCAAGTTATTATAGGTTTTGTTCCGCTAAGCTTTGCCATTATCCAAGCAGCCCGCCAAGCTATGGCCAACATTATTTTTCCTGCTTTAATAGCAGGGGCTTTCACTTTTAACACCTGTGCTATTTGGCTAAAAACATCGCAATACGATCTGTTTTCAGAATTAAGAACAAAGCGTTTACCCACAACCTTTTGCCTAATTTCGGGTTCACATAAATCAACAATTGCTTTACTTACATCGTTTACGCCTACAAAACCCGTTATGCCTGAAGTATAAAATTTAAGGCCATTGAAAATGCGATCGAAGAAAGCCGGACTTCCGCTGTTCCAATCGCCGGGGCCAAGAATAATTGAAGGGTTTACAATTACAGCGTTAAGGCCTTCGTTTATTCCCCTCCAAACTTCCATTTCGGAATGAAATTTACTTATACTGTAACCCGAATGTTTTTTCTGTGGTATCCAAGAAGTTTCTTCGTTTACAGCTTCACCATTGTCGGTTTTTCCCAAGGCAGCAATCGAACTTACATGACAAAACCATTCAACACCGCACTCTAAGGCAGCATTTACCATATTGCGTGTTCCTTCGATATTGGTTTCGTACATTAGCGGCCTGTCGCCCTTGTAAAACGAAACCATAGCGGCACAATGGCAAACAACAGTAACTCCTTTAAGCGCCTCAATCAACGATGAATATTGCAATACATCGGCTTCGACCCATTCAATTTTATTAAAAAGTTCATCGGAATTGGCAGCATAAAAACCAACATTGGTTTTAAACTGCTCAAGTTTTACTTTATTTCGATAAATAGCCCTTACCTTTTCGCCTTTTTGTAGCAAATCGAAAACCAACCTTGCGCCCAGCATTCCAGTTGCACCGCTTACCAAAAATATTTGTTTATTGTTTGCCAAAGCCTTCTATTTTTTCGACCAAGGAGTAGTGGCTTTTGCACCAAACTCTTTTGCCTTTATATTTTCGATATGTACTTTTACCACTCCAACATTTTTAATAGCAGGGGCGTTGAATTTGAATGTTTGATTGCTGTATTGTTTCATAAAAACATGCATCAATGCTTCTTTCTGTTCAAAGTCGTCAATAAATTCCACAACTCCTTCGGCAATAACAGTTTTCGATTTAACACGCCAGCTACAAGCTACATGTTCGTCTTGCCAAGCCAGTTCATCGCCTAGGCAGAAAGTAAGGCATACACGCGGGTTTTGTTTCATTATTTCCCATTTACGACCTTCCTGAGCAGCATGTAGGTAAATAAACTGCCCGTCGTAGCCAAAATTCATTGGCACAACGTAGGGCAAATTATCGAGGCTAAGCCCCAAATAACAAGTTCGGCATTCTTGAATAATGCTATCGATTTCTGCTTTGTTTTCAATAAATAATGTTCGCATACTATTATGATGTTATGGCACGCTTGCCCAGTTTTAACGAAAGATCTTTTTCAACCTTTTTCAGATTGGTGATGAGTGTTTGAAGCTCAAGAATTTTATCAAGATCGTCGTTGTGTTTAAGTAGATTAATTTTCTGCATCAGCTCGGCAATCATTAGTTTAACCCTTCGCATTTTGTACTCTTCAATTAATCGTGGAACAATTACGTGCAGTACTTCGTCTTCATTTTCGACATAAGCACCTTTTCGTTTCCAAATCATGCTTTCGATATGCTTATCGACCAAAAGCCCACTAACCGTTTTGCTTATTTCGCTGTTTTCGTGATGCACAAAAAAACGTTCGGGGTTAAAAAAATCTTCATACTGATGTTCTTTGAACTCGTCGAAAATTTGTTGGTAAACAGGATCGACAGAGCTAAGGTTGTCGGCTTCGAGTTCGGCCAAAATATACTCGCCCACTTTCACCATGCGCTCTTCGTCGCCATGTTCGGTCTCAATTTCTACTTTAAATAAATCGAGATTAAAGTAACGCAACAAAATACGCATTAATGCTTTTTCTTCGATTTTACAGGGGTTATCGGAGACAATAGGTTTTGGGCTTTGTATGTTTTGTGTTTGCGAAGCCTGGCGGTTTTGCTCTCTTTTTTCAGCAATAATCTGATCTTCGGTGAGCTTAAACTTAATTTTTCGCACTTCGCCATACAGAATATCCTCATCTACATCGAGCATATTGCTACACTCTTTGATATAAACCGAACGGGTTATGTTGTCGGGAATCACTGAAATTGATTTTACAATATCGGTAATTAACCGGGCACGGGCAACGGGGTCGTTTTCGGTTTGACCAAGTAAAAGTTGCGTTTTAAAGCGAATAAAATCGGTTTCGTTGGCTGCAATGTATTCGAGCAAAGCAGTGGCGTTCATCGAGCGGGCAAACGAATCGGGGTCTTCGCCATCGGGCAGTGGTACTACTTTAACGTTTATACCCTCTTCGAGCACCATATCGATACCCCGCAATGATGCTTTAATGCCTGCCTGATCGCCATCGTAAATTATTGTAATATTGTTTGTAAAGCGTTTTACAAGCCTTATTTGATCGGCAGTAAGCGATGTACCCGACGAAGCCACAACGTTCTCGATGCCGGCCTGATGCATTGAGAGCACATCGGTGTAACCTTCAACCAAAAAACATTTATCGGTACGTGCTATTGCATTTTTGGCGAAATAAATACCGTAAAGCACTTTGCTTTTGTGGTAGATTTCCGACTCGGGTGAATTTAGGTATTTTGCCGCTTTGGGGTCGGTTTTGAGAATTCGCCCACCAAAGGCGATAACCCTACCTGCAAGGTTGTGAAAAGGAAATATCACCCTGCCCGAAAAACGGTCGCGAACCCAGTCGTCGCGTTTAATGGTAAGCCCTGTTTCTTCGAGGAATTCCATTTTGTAACCATTCCTCTGCGCATTTTGGGTAAAAAGATCTTTTTGATCGGGGCAAAAGCCCAATTGAAACTTTTTGATGGTATCGTCGCGAAAACCACGTTCCCTGAAATAAGCCAAGCCAACAGTGCGCCCTTCGTTTTCGTTCATTAAATAGTTTGAAAAGTATTGTTGGGCATAGCCCGAAACAATCATCAAACTTTCGCGTCGGTTACGCAGGGCAGCTTCTTCGGGGTTCTCGTCTTTTTCAACAATTTCGACATTGAATTTTTTAGCCAGGTACTTAAGCGCCTCTATATAGGTAAGGTGCTCGTGCTCCATTATAAAATTTACCGGGCTGCCCCCCTTACCGCATCCAAAGCATTTATAAATTTGTTTCGATGGCGAAACGGTGAACGATGGTGTTTTTTCGTTATGAAAAGGGCAGTTTCCGAGGTAATTTACCCCACGCCTTTTCAATGAAACGAAATCCTGCACCACTTCCACAATATCGGAAGCATCTAATATGCGTTCAACTGTTGCCTGATCGATCATTCAATTAATATTTGTAAAAATTATTCGCCGCCAAATTCCATTAGATAGGCTTTAATAAAATCGTCGAGTCCTCCATCCATAACCGCCTGTACATTGCTTGACTCGAAACCGGTACGCACATCTTTTACCAGTTTATAGGGTTGCATAACATAAGAACGAATTTGCGATCCCCATTCAATTTTCTTTTTTCCTGCTTCAATTTTTTGGGTTTCTTCGCGCCGTTTTCGTAGTTCCATTTCGTAAAGTTGCGATTTCAGCAAGCGAAGTGCATTTTCTTTATTGGTTAATTGCGAGCGGCTTTCGGAGTTTTCGATAATGATACCTGTGGGTGCGTGCCGCAAACGAACTGCTGTTTCAACTTTGTTAACGTTTTGCCCTCCTGCCCCACTCGAGCGCATTGTTTCGAAAGTAATATCGGCAGGGTTGATCTCAACCTCGATGGAATCGTCGACCAAAGGTGCTACATAAACCGAAGCAAAAGATGTTTGCCTTTTGTTTTGGGCATTAAAAGGTGAAAGACGCACCAAGCGATGTACGCCATTTTCTCCCTTAAGGTATCCGTATGCATAATCGCCTTCAATTTGCACAGTACAGTTTTTAAGCCCTGCCTCATCACCATCGAGGTAGTCCATCACCAAAAACTTATAGCCGTGTTCTTCGGCCCAACGGTTATACATTCGGAAAAGCATTGCCGACCAGTCGTTACTTTCGGTACCACCTGCACCGGCGTTAATTCGCAAAACAGC
>DAOSWJ010000101.1:7667-9984 GCA_035380005.1 Prolixibacteraceae bacterium
CCATCAATGTCAAAGATACCCCCTCAGCGCATCGCGGCGCTCCACTAAGTCTCTTAGCTGGTCTTTCAATATCATTTTTTATAATTTTTTTCGAGTGAAATGCAAAAGTACACAAGATAGCTCAAAAAAACGAAGTTATGGCTGCCTGTTTGTACAAGAAATAAAAATCAAAACTGCTTAAGTTGCTTTATCAGAAAATCGTAAAAAGTTTCGGCATCGACAAAATTTGCCTGTTTGATTCGGTTTCCTAGTGAAGTTCGATAAATATTCCCCATTGAAGTTCCACGTTGCTCGATGGCAATCGATTTTGTTTCGAAATTAAAAATATCGGGATCGCCCAAATATACCGGAGCAAGAACACTATTCATGTAATTACTTGCCCTTGGATCGAATTCGGGCTCCAAAATCTTCAGGGCAATTTTGCTTAAGACATTCTTCTTATTCTTATCGAGATGGTAAATCAAGTAATTATCGATGGGCAATTGATGAGTTATATCAAGTGGTATCATAAAAACAGGCACACCCGATTTTAGCATAATTTGCGACGCTGCCGGATGACAAAAAATATTCCATTCGGCACTACCGTCGTGATCGGGTGCTACCACGTCGCCATCGGCCAAAAAAGCACCGGCAACCCATATTATTTTCTCAATTTTTTCAATAATTTGCGGAAATTGCTCAATAGCATTGGCTATGTTTATTGCCGGACCGCTTGCTACAATAGTAGTCTTTTCGGTTTGTTCATTAATTTTTTTGGCAATAAATTCTGCTGCTTCGGTAGCACTCAACTGTGAATTATCAATTTTTTGCTTAGCTAATTTCTTAATCGAGCTAATATGCAAGCATTTGTTGCGCAACTCGAAAGGGAATGGATTGATAAGTGGCGAATCGCCAACTGCTATTTGAATATCGTTGCGGCAAAACAATTTCAATATTCGCAAAGTTGCATCAATAACCGGATTGACACAACAATCGCCTTTTACAATACTAAGCCCAACCAAGCGGTATTCGCTTAATGAAAGCAGGGTTGTTAACGAAAGAAAGTCATCAAACAATCCATTATAATCGAAAAGAAGCGGCTTTTGGTAAGTATTAATTTCAATTTTTTTCACCGGTTTGTATTGTTTTGCACATGAGCTTTACAAATGTAGAAATATTTTATAAACACTTAACATTGTTTAATAAAAAGATAAAACAAGTTACAGCTTACAATTGCATTAAATTGTACTTTTACTCTTCAAAATAAACATCAATTGAAATATCATAAACAAATAGTTATTCTTATAGTTTTGCTTTTCAGCCTAAGCAGGGCATTTGGGTTAAGCGATTCAACCCAACATACGCAACAAAACATTATCGACCCAAAAACATTAACTTTAGCAATAGCTGTACCTACTGGTGTTTATGTAGGAGGAATTTCTTTCCTTAGTTTCATCTGGTACAAGGACCACCAAAGGGTTCCGCTACACTTTTACAACGACAATGCCGGCTATTTGCAAATGGACAAAATGGGACATGCGTTTGGAGCTTACCTCGAGAGTTATGCATGTTATAGTTGGTTGCGAAAGGCCGGGGTAAGTAAAAACAAAGCGCTTATATATGGTGGTTCGGCCGGTTTTTTGATGCAGTTGCCCATTGAAATTTTTGATGGTTTGTACCAAGGCTGGGGCTTTTCGTGGGGCGATGTTGTTGCCAACACAGCAGGTTCGGCATTTATGGTTGGTCAGGAAATGCTTTTCGACCAGCAAATAATAAGGCACAAAATGAGTTTTTCGAAGTCGGAATATTTCGAACAGGCAAACGGTTATTTGGGCAACAGCGTTTTCGAAAGTTTTTTTTACGACTACAACAGCCACACCCATTGGTTTTCGGCCAATGTAAATAATTTTCTGATGTGCGAAACGCTACCCCCCTGGCTCAACATTGCAGTTGGATACAGCGCCAACGGCATGTTCGGCGAGTTTGAAAACCGCACTTACTATGGAGGTGTTCGCTTGCCCGAAGTTCAACGCACGCGACAATTCTTGCTGTCGCTCGATATCGATTGGGAAAAAATACCCACCCATTCGCGTTTTTTGAAGACCTTGTTCAAAGGCCTCAACTTTGTTAAAGTTCCTTTTCCTGCTCTGGAAATCAACTCGCAGGGCAAATTCAAAGGATACTGGCTGTACTTTTAATCCAAATATCAAAACGAAGGAAACCCATTTGTAACAATTATTGTATCCCTATCGACCGCATAAGTTGCAAAGTAACCATATACATCGTCGGGCATGTTTGATACAGGGTTACCGGGTGCAATTGAATTGAACGAACCATT
>DAOSWJ010000102.1:0-9934 GCA_035380005.1 Prolixibacteraceae bacterium
TTCCATTTTTCAAGGACATTCATTCGAAATATCACGAGCGATTACAAAACGTAGTGAACATGATACTGGATTACGATTTGCCGTCGATAACACCTGTCGATTATGCGCATGTGCTGAAGATGAAGATGTTGCTAAAAATAATCAGCGAACAAGTGCCTTATACGCCAAATATAAGCAAGTTGGCATCGCAAACCGAAATTGACAGGAAAACGGTTTTAAAATACCTCGATTTATTGTTCCGCGGAGGTTTAATTCATTTATTGAACACTCCCGATACCAGCGATTCGTTGTTTACCAAACCCGATAAGATTTATTTGGGCAACCCAAATTTTATGTTTTCGCTTTGCGAAGAAAAGCCAAATACAGGCACCTTGCGCGAAACGTTTTTTTGTCAACAATTGTCGGTAAAACACAAGGTACACATGAGCCCAAAGTCCGATTTTTTGATCGACAAACGCTATACTTTCGAAATTGGTGGAAAAGCCAAAACTTCGAAACAAATTGAAGGCATTACCAACAGCTACATTGCTGCCGATGGCATAGAATACGGATTTACCAACCGAATTCCGCTATGGCTGTTTGGGTTTTTGTATTGATAAAGTACTGTCGAATCATTTTAAATATTTGAATTAGTGACCTCGATAATAGAAACTTAGTTCAATTATGTGTAGTTAATTACAATTCAAGTATTCAATAAAATACTTGAGTGTTTAAGTCGTTTTTCTATATTTTTCTTTTCAATCAATTATTGATGTATGGAAGGACGCGAATTTAAAGATGCCATGTACGATGGGCTGGCTAAAATGTTAAAAGCCCTATCGAATCCTGCACGGCTCGAAATTATTGAAATGCTTTCGCAGTGCGAAAAGAGTGTGGAAGGCATTGTTCAAAGTACCAACCTTAGCGTAGCCAATGCCTCGCAGCACTTGCAGGTATTGAAAAACAACAACATTGTAAAGTCGCGCAAAGAAAAGCAGTATGTTTTTTATTCTTTGGTCAACGATGATTTTCTGGCACTTTATCAGCACATTATTAAATATGCTGTGGGCGAAATTGCCGAATTGGAAAGAATTTTGAATCGTCAACGTGAGGACAACAAAGCATTGAATGCAGTGAGCCTCGATGAGTTGAACACCATGATTAATGATGATCATGTGTTGCTGCTTGATGTGCGTCCAAAAATTGAATATGAATTCGGGCACATTACCGGGGCAGTTTCCATCCCCATGAACGAGCTGATGGCCCACCTACGTGATTTTTCAAAAGACAAAGAAATCATTGCCTATTGCCGCGGTCCTTTCTGCGTTTTGGCCGACGAGGCCGTGAAAGTGCTTAGCGAAAAAGGCTACAAGGTTAGAAGGCTGGATGAAGGTTATCCCGAGTGGAAAATGAAGCAATTAGCAGTATGAGCAAGCCTATTTACCTCGATTACAATGCAACAACACCAATTGCTCCGGAGGTTGTAGCCGAGATGCAGCCCTGGTTCGATACTAATTTTGGCAACCCCTCAAGTGCTTATGCCATTGGCCGATCCAGCAAAGAAGCCATTGATAAAGCACGTAAACAGGTCGCGAGTTTGATCAATGCCGAGCCCGAAGAAATAATATTTACCAGTTGTGCTACCGAAGCAAATAATCTGGCCATTCATGGTTTTGTACTTGCCAATAATGATAGAGGAAAGCATATCATTACTTCTGCTGTCGAACATCCGGCGGTGCTTGAAGTGTGCAAATACCTGACTAACCTGGGTTATGAAATTACTTACCTTCAGGTTGATGCTTTTGGCAGGGTTAATCCGGCCGATGTTGAAAAAGCCATTCGACCCGACACGTCACTCATTACCATCATGCACGCCAACAATGAAGTGGGAACCATTCAACCCATTAGCGAAATAGCCACCATTGCTAAGAAAAACCATGTTGCTTTTCACACCGATGCAGCACAATCTTTAGGTAAAATCGAAGTGGATGTACAGCAACTTGGTGTTGATTTGCTCACCATTGCCGGGCACAAATTGTATGCGCCCAAAGGCATTGGCGCCTTGTATATCCGGCAGGGTATTAAAATTGAAAATTTAATACATGGAGCAAGCCAGGAAAAGGGAATACGTCCGGGAACCGAAAATGTGCCCTACATTGTTGGGCTGGGAAAAGCATGTGAGTTGGCACAACAAAACTTTTCAGAAAACAGTATGCACCTTTCAACCCTCCGTGATAAACTACTAAGTGGATTGCAGAAAAAACTAGGAGCGACTGTTAAAATCAATGCCGACCTAAGCTCTTGTTTGCCCAACACCCTAAGTGTGGCTTTTGAAAAAGTTGAGGCACATACCCTGGCTTCAATCATTGAAAAAGAAGTTTACATTTCAACCGGTTCAGCTTGTCATGCTAATTCCATTGAAATATCATCGGTGTTGAAAGCCATGAACATCGATCGGTTGACAGCAGCAAGCACTGTTCGCATCTCGGTGGGTAAACCAACTACCGAGGAGGAAATCGACCGGGCAATTGCAATTATTACAAATGCAGTAAACCAATTAAAGGAGTAAAATATTGTAACATTCATAAATTCAAAGTAATGGAAAAAGTATTGATCATTTTTAATCGCGAACCCTACGATGAAACCGATGTATCATGGAACGGCTTACGTTTAGCCGATACTTTAAAGAAAAAAGGGCATGACGTTCGAATTTTCCTGATGAACGATTCTGTCGATTTAGCCCGCGATGTTTGCAAACCACCGCTTGGTTACGATCAGGATTTGTCGCAAATGCTGAAAGACCTGATTGTACAAGGAGTGCCTGTAGAAGTTTGTGGAACCTGTATGGCGCGTTGTGGCATTTACAAAAACCATCCCTACTTCGATGGGGCCAACAAATCGACCATGGGCTTTTTGGCCGATTGGGTGGTGGATAGCGACAAAATACTAACATTCTAACTATGGAATACAATGTTTTCGATTCACGGGTAGCCGAGTATGAATCATGGTTTGTTGAATGGAACACAGAAGGATATGGCAAGGGTAGCTTTGTGGTAATAAAGGGCAAAAAATAATTAGAAATTAAAATTATGACTTGAGGCTAAATGAAGTAATTTCTATATAAAATCATCAAAATATTTGCAAGTTAGTAATCATTAACTAACTTTGTCGCAAATTAAATACAAAAATCATGCAAACAGCACGGCAAATCGAAATAGTAGAGACAGCCCTAAACCTGATAAACGAAAGTGGTATTCAGGGGCTTACCATTAAAAACCTGTCGAAAAAAATCGGTATTAGCGAACCGGCAATTTATCGTCATTACGAAAATAAGATAGAGATTTTAGTGGCAGTACTCGACTCGTTTGGAACTTTGCTGGCAGGTATTAAGGCCAATGTTGAAAAACACGAGGGAAGCCTTGAAAAAATCGAAGCCATGTTTACGGCATTTTTTCAAGCATTTAACGAGAATCCATCGTTGGTAGCCGTCATTTTTTCGGAAGAACTTTTTCGTAATGAGCCGCAATTGTCGCAAAAAACATCCGAAATAATTAACCGTAACATCCAATTTCTTAAAAGTGTAATCGAAAAGGGTTCACAATCGGGTGAAATCAGGAGCGATATTCCGGCTGAGCATTTGGCAATAATGGTAATGGGCACCTTGCGATTGTTTGTAAAAAAATGGCAATTGGCAGGTTTCGATTTTACGCTCAATTCCGAAGGGAAAAAATTAATTCAATCGATAGTTACTCTTCTTTCTTGAAAATAAATAAACAAAATAGTATGGAAATTAAAAAAGTTAAAGAACAGGCAATTGTAGAAACTGTACATAAAGTTGATGTACGGAAATTGTACGACAAAGAAAGTGCTCAGGTTATGCACATTACCCTGCAACCCGGCGAAACGCTCAAGCCACACATTACCCCGGTTGATGTATTTTTCTATATTTTAGAAGGTACACCCGATGTGCGTGTGGGCGACGAAACCATTACGGTTGAAACCGATAGTTTGGTTGACAGCCCGAAAGGAATTGTTCATTGCCTCTCGAACAACGCACAAACACAGGCACGCATTATGGTGGTAAAAGCACCGCGCCCAACTACACAAACAAAACTTTTGTAAGTCAGGTATAGTATTTTCAATAGGTCTTATCGTACTTAATAATATTTGTAAGTTGAATCTTTTTAAATATTTGGCTATCTAATAATTTACATCGGAGGTTAGTTAGTATTAACAAACATTTTTTGAAATTACTTTGAACAATTAAAAATTCATACAAATGAAACATCAAAAACTATATGCAGCGCTTACCATTGTAATCACGCTGGTTGTTACGGCTTTTTTTCTAAAAGAAATAAGGCACAATGCACGAATGGAAACCGACCTCGACGAGTACATGCCCAAAACACACCCTGCCTTTTTGTATAGCGACCAGGCCGAGGAGTGGTTTAACATTAAGGATGGGATTCTGATTGCCCTTGAAAATAAAAACGGGATATATAACCCGCAAACGTTACAGAAAATAAAGGATATTTCGAAGGCTTTGCAGGATATGCCACAGTTTGAGGATAATGATGTTACTTCACTTTATACGGCCGATAATATTACCGGGTCGGAGTACGGGCTCGAAGTGAATTCGTTTTACAAACGTGTGCCAAAATCGGAAGAAAAGCTGGAGGAGTTGCGTGTAAATGTGAGGGGCAATGATATGGCTTACGGCCGTGTTGTTTCGGAGGATGAAACAGTGGCACTGGTGGTTGCAGGCATGACCGACTCGTTGTTTACCGATACGTTTTATCAGGAAATACTCAGTTTTGCAAATGAATACGAAGGCGACGGTGATAAAATTTACGTGGCCGGCCGGCCTATTGTAGAAGGTACCATGGGCAAATTAGGGCCAAAGGACATGAAGAAAATGGTTCCTATTGTGATTTTGGTAATTACCCTGGTGCTTTTTTTATTATTGCGAAGTACACGGGCAACCATCACCACTCTTTTCACTGTCTTTATCAGTACCATTTGGGCATTTGGCTTAATGGCGGCCTTGGGGGTTCCGATATTTGCCGTATCGACCATGATACCTGTTATGCTTATTGCCATTGGAGTGGCATACGGTATTTATTTTTACAACCATTTGAAGCAATACTACCGCGATAAACCCGAAACAAATTCATGGAACGCGGTAAAACATGTTCTGAAAGTATTGTGGAAACCGTTGATGATGGCTGCATTCACTACCATGATTGGTTTTGTGTCGCTAATAACTTCGCAGGTATTTCCAATTAAATATTTTGGACTATTTACCGCATTCGGAATTTCGATAGCTTTTGCGCTTACCTTGATTTTTATTCCGGCAACAATTGTATTGTTTGGTTACAAAGCCCGACATGGAAAAATTAACGAAGACGATAAAGGATATACCAAAATCAATCATTTTACCGACAGAATGTTGTCGAACAAAAAAGTGATTTACATTACAGTAGCTGTGCTTATTGTGGTGTCAATTTTTGGAACGTCGAAAGTATGGATCAATTCAAGCTTCTTGTCGAATTTTGAAAAAGATAGCGAAATTGTACTAACAGACAAGTTTGTTAACAGCAAATTTGGCGGTACTTCTACACTGAATGTGGTACTCGAAAGTGAAGAGTCGGGCGTGTTTAAACAGCCTAAAACACTTGAGCTAATTGATAAAATGCAAGCCGAAACGGTACAGTTGGCAAAGGTGGGCAACTCTTTTTCGCTAGCCGATTACCTCAAGCGTATGAATAAGGTAATGAATGCCGATGATGATGCATATTACCGGATTCCTGAATCGAACGAGATGGTAGCGCAATACTTGTTGTTGTACGAAATGTCGGGCGACCCCGAAAACCTCGCAAAGGTTGTGAACTACGACTACAACCGCACCAACATTACTTTTCAGCTCAAAGGTGACGATTCGAGAACCATTAACGAGGCCTTGACAGTTATACAAAAGTACGAAGATCAATTTTCGGAGCAGGGTATTGAAATGAATTACGCCGGTTCGGGTTATAAAGCGCTGGTATTTACCGGACTGATTCTCGACGGACAAATCAAAAGTATTATACTCTCGTTGCTTATAGTTTTGGCTTTGCTTAGTGTTATGTTCCGAAGTTTTAAAGCCGGGTTAATAGGTTCGTTGCCAATTATCATCACCGCGCTAATCAGTTTTGGAGTCATGGGCTTGTTCAATATACCACTGAGTACTACAACCGCTCTGCTCTCGAGTATTGCTATAGGTATTGGTATCGACTACGCCATTCACTTTATGCAACATTACCGAACCAACATTGCCAATATGGAACACCGGCACGATGCCATTCACTTTACCATGAAACAAACCGGAAAAGCTATTCTTTACAATGCAATAGTAGTGATAGCCGGATTTATGGTGTTGTTATTCTCGGTATTCCCACCCAACCGTACGCTGGGTGCACTGGTATCGCTTAACATGTTCACCAGTTTGGCCGGTACCCTTACCGTGATGATGATACTGGTATATGGCGCAAAATTATTTATGAAGAAAAAGTTGAAAAAATAATTCATTCAAAAAGGAAAAATAAAATGAAACGAGTAATTACAATTTTAGCAGTATTGCTTATTGCGAGCCAAGGGTTTGCGCAATTGAGCGGTGACGAAATAATGAACAAAGTGTATAACCTGCCTACAGGCAACGATCAGCAGGGACAGCTTACCATGACCTTGATTAATAAAAGTGGCGAGCAACGTGTGCGCAAGCTTCAACAGTACATTAAACTGTACAATGGTGACGAAAAGAAAGTGATGTTCTTTTTGGCGCCTGCCGATGTACGAGGCACTTCGTTTATGAACTGGAGTTATGCCGATGGACGCGATGACGACCAGTGGATTTATCTGCCTGCGTTAAAGCGTACAAAACGCATTTCGAGCGACAGCAAAAGCGAATCGTTTATGGGGTCCGATTTCACCTACGACGACCTGGGCGACCGACATCCATCGGAAGATACCCACAAACTTTTGCGCGAAGAAACCATCGACGGAAAAGCATGCTACGTGGTTGAAAGCACTCCTAAGGATGATACTTATGCCTATTCAAAAATTATTTCGTGGATTATAAAGGATAATTTCATGGGAGCAAAGCGTGAGTTTTATGACGAAGATGGCGACTTGCTGAAAACATTGACCGTAATTAAATACGACAAAATTGACGGGTTCTGGACCATTCTGCAAACCGAAATGAAGAATGTTCAAAAGAACCATAAAACCGAAATGAAATTCGAAAATATTCAATTTAACCAAGGAATCTCCGACAATAAGTTCACCGAACGTGGAATGACACTTGGCTCATAGCGTATTATTTAAATATTTTAAAAGCAGATTGTTATGAATTTAAACAATTATTTGGCAATTATATTGATTCTGTTCTTTTCAGGCAGTGTTGGAGCACAAGGCTTTGTAAATACCGATATAACCGGATATGCCCGTAATTATACCGGTGTATTGCTCAACAATGAAAACAATTTTTCAATAATTCAGAATACTTTAAATTTAAATTTTGAGAAAAGCACTGAACGTGGTGGCTTTAAGGTGAATCCTTATCTAAATCATTATTTCGACCGAGAACTGGAAATCGGGCTTCGCGAAGCTTACCTCGATCTTTACTTTAAGAATTTTGATATAAGGGTTGGTAAACAGCAGGTAATATGGGGAAAAGCCGAGGGCGTTTTTATTACCGATGTGGTATCGCCCAAAGACTTACGCGAATTTCTTTTGCCCGATTTTGATGAAATACGAACAGGTATAACCGCAGTAAAACTGAATTATTTTTCAGGTGCACACAGTATCGAAGCCGTATGGACTCCGGTTTTTACACCCACTCAAATGCCCGAGCAAGGTTCGATATGGGCGCCTAAAATGCCATTTCCTATGCAACCTGTATGGGATTATTCGACTTCAGAAGTCAAACCATCGCTCGAAAACAGCGAAGTATATCTGCGTTACTCAATGATGGGCAGTGCTTTTGATTTTGAATTGGTGGGCGGGCACTTTTTTTACGACGACCCATCGATGTTTGTAACCCGACAAATGGATATGCAAACGCAGCAGCTCACCGGGCTTACGGTAAGGCCCGAATATCAGCGGGTAAGCATGGGCGGTGGTAGTTTTAGCTTACCTTTGGGTGGTTTGGTTTTACGTGGCGAAGGTGCATACTATACTGGACGCCATTTTCAAACTGCCAACCCAATGGCGACAGGCTCAAAGGTTCAGAAAGACAACTTGCACTACATGGCCGGTCTCGATTACATTCTTGGAGGAGTGCGCCTGAGTGCTCAGTTTATACAAGAATACATTCTCGATTACGACGATGCAATAAACAATAATGAGTTTGAAAACACGATGACATTTTTGGCAAAGAAAGATTTTTTACGCGAAAAACTTTGGCTTGAGTTGTTTGCCTACATTGGGCTAAATAACGGTGATGCGCTTATTCGCCCCAAAGCAAGCTACTCGTTAGCTGATGGCTTTGAATTGATTGCAGGCGCTAACTTGTTTGTTGGCAACGAAGGTCGCTTTGGCCAGTACGATAATAATGATATGCTGTATATGAAATTGAAATACAACTTCTAGAAGAATGTTAAAATTGTATAACGTATGTCAAAATCAACAACAAAACCTGTACTTGCCATGTTTTTAAAGCAAATTGTTTTTTTAATTTAAACAGAAAATAAGCATAGATTTATAAACATTTTAAATTTTTCAATTATTGGTGAATGGACAGATAAAGCTAAGGCAGTTTTTGATTTTGTAGGAACACTTTCAAAGGAGTATCCCGGAATTGCACAGGGATTTGGCACGATGCATCAAGCGGCTGGGGAAAAAGGCGCACTTGACCCTAAACAGAAAGAATTGATTGCCCTTGGAATTGCAATTACTATTCGCTGTGAGGGTTGCATTGCTTGCCATGTGAAAGATGCATTAGAAAATGGAGCTACTCAGCAGGAAATTGTCGAAACTATTGGCGTTGCTGTTGTTATGGGCGGTGGACCAAGTGTGGTTTATGGCGATAAAGCTTACAAAGCAATGAAAGAAATGATGTAATTGTTTAATCAATTCAATACAAAGCTGTCTGTAAAGGCAGCTTTTTTTATGCCGATTATCCTTATTGGGAATTATAAAACATAAACCATTAATTTCCAAAAACTTGTGTCTTATGTGTCTTGCATGCGTTTGAGAGGCATAAACCTGGCATTCCTAATCAACTTCAATGTAGTACTGATTAAAGATGTTATTTACCACAAAATACTTAGTAATATAGAAGGTTAATCACCTGTAAATTAATGATATAGTTTTGCTTCGTTTATTTCTTTATCTTCCCAAACAGCCCCATCAGCTTGGTTTGGTAAATTTCCTTTATCTCGGTTTTGTGATCGCCAATGGGTTTAACCGGTATCAGGTTTTAGGTTTTAATCTCATCTAAAAGTGTCCCCTTGATCCGAAATGTTATCGTTGAGCTTGACATTGAGGAATAAAAAAAGCAGCTTATAAAAAACTGCCTTTTTAAACCTTTATGTTTGTTTGTGATTTTTAGATACATGAGCCCGATTGACCTGTAGCCTTTTCGATGTACCATTTCAATTCGAACGATGATGGTCGCTCGATTGGCAGACCATAAACTCTGTCCATTATTAACGAAGCTAAAACCCCTAAAGCTCTCGAAACGCCAAATAAAACAGTGTAGAATGTGTATTCTTTAATTCCATAGTGGTAAAGCAATGCGCCGGAATATGCATCGACATTGGGCCATGGGTTTTGAATTTTGCCTATATCGCCCAAAATTGGAGGCACTACTTCGTAAAGGTTGTTTACAATGTTTACCAGCTTATCGTTTTTAATGTATTTATCGGCAAATTCTTGTTGGGCAGTAAAACGTGGATCGGTTTTGCGCAAAACAGCA
>DAOSWJ010000103.1:0-9914 GCA_035380005.1 Prolixibacteraceae bacterium
GACAAAGAAAAGTACCTGATAGAGTTATGCAATTCGTACTTATATAAGGATGTACTTGAATTATCAAACATCAGAAATTCATCTCAAATAAATAAATTATTGAAACTATTAGCATTTCAAGTTGGGTCGGAAGTTTCTATTAATGAGTTGGGTCGGAGTTTGGGTATGAGTCAGGAAACGGTTAACAGCTACATTGATTTGCTTGAAAAGTCATTCATTGTATTTAGATTAAGCGGTTTCAGTAAAAATCTTCGAAAAGAAATAAGTAAGCGTGATAAGATTTTTTTCTGGGACACTGGAGTAAGGAATTGTTTGATCAATAATTTTGCCCCACTCGATATGCGAACTGATAAGGGAGCATTATGGGAAAACTTTATTATTGCCGAAAGATTGAAATACCTTTCGAACAATAATATGCAGCTTACGCCTTACTTTTGGCGCATATACACTGGAGCTGAAGTTGATTATGTGGAAGAAAAAAACGGGGTGCTTACTGCCTATGAAGTTAAGTTTTCGAAATGTAAGGAAAAGGCACCACAAACATGGGTCGATAACTATGGAAACAATTATTATTGTATCACCCGCGATAATTTTTGGAAATATATCATGTAGCAAAAAAGCCCTTCTGATTTTTCCGAAGGGCTTTTGTATCTCATTTGATCAATGCGTTATTACATTAAGGCATCGAGTTTTTGCGATAATACAGTTTTTGGTACAGCACCAACTTGCTTGTCGGCTACCTCACCACCTTTGAAAAACAATATGGTTGGAATGTTGCGGATACCATATTTTGCAGGAATACCGGGGTTGCTGTCAACATCCATTTTGGTAACTACTGCTTTTCCTTCGTATTCAACAGCCAGTTCTTCAACCAATGGGCCAACCATACGGCAGGGGCCACACCATTCGGCCCAAAAATCAACAATTACCGGTAAGTCCGATTGAAGAACAACTTCCTCAAAATTAGCGTCATTTACTTCTATTGCCATAACTTATCAATTTTTTAAATATTAATATCTTTTTAAAAATGAAGAACAAATTTAATTGATTTTGAATAGAATCCCTTCTTTACTTTTCAAATAATCTAAAAATTCGTTGCTCGGGTCAACTCTAATGTTTCTCGAAAACAGATGAATAGTCGATTTTGTTTCGGGATCGATAATATTAAATTCCAAATTTGCACTTCCTTTATTGTTTTCGCACTGGTGTATGAGTTCGGCCAAAAACTGTTCGGTAATTGCATAAAGGGGCATATCTACCTTAATGGTTTTCACCTTGTTTTTTCTTACTTCCGAAAGCAGTTCAATGTTGCTTACTTTAAATTCGAGCATTTCGGGCCCATTGTCTTGTCGTCGGAAACGTGGTTGAGCTTTGCCCCTAAGCATAAGAAACATGCCTTTTTTACAATACTTGCCAAAGTTGATGTAATCTTGTCCGAAGAAGAAAATTTTGTACGATCCCTCGTAGTCGGCAATGGTCATGTTCGAAAACATTTTTCCGTTTTTATTCATGCCTTCGTAGGCTTCGGTTACCATACCTGCAAAGGTAACTTCGCGGTTTTTAAATTGGCTAAGATCTTCCTCGAGCATTGCCAGGTTAACACCTCTGGTACAAAACGAGTCGATTTCGAGTTTGTAATCGTCGAGCGGATGTGCCGTTAGATACATTCCTATTAGGCTTTTCTCGTGTTCGAGTTTTATCACACTTGGCCATTCTTCGGCTGCAACAGGCTGTGGTTTTTGAATGGCAATTTCCTGTATGCCGCCAAACAGCGACTGTTGAGCCATATTGCGCTCGTTTTGTATCAGGTTGCCGTACCTAATCAGGTTTTCGATAAACGTAAGTTCGTTCTTATCGGGGATAAAAAATTGCGAACGGTTGCAGCCCGAAAGGGTATCGAAACCACCCGAGTAAGCGAGCGCTTCCCAGTTTTTTTTGTTAACCGATTGCAGGTTAATGCGTTCGGCAAAATCGTAAATGTCGTTAAATGGGCCATTTTTTTCGCGTTCTTTAATAATATCGGCTACAGCTCCGGCGCCTACATTTTTAACGCCCGACATGCCAAACCGGATTTCGCCCTTTTTGTTTACCGTAAATTTGCTCAACGATTCGTTTACATCGGGGCCCAAAACGTTTATGCCCAAATGGTAACATTCGTCCATAAATATTGAAATACGGTCGATGTTTGATAAGTTACGACTTAGCACGGCTGCCATAAATTCGGCAGGGTAGTGGGCTTTGAGATAACCGGTTTGGTAGGCAATATAGGCATAGCAAACCGAGTGCGATTTGTTGAATGCATATTGTGCAAAGGCTTCCCAGTCGCCCCATATTTTGTTGATCAGCTTTTGGGGTTCTGCATTTTGGGTTTTGCAATTTTCAACAAAATCTTCATTCTGAATGCATCCTTCAATGAATTGCTCTTTGAGCTTGTCCATCAGTTTGCGGTTCTTTTTACCCATAGCTTTACGCAGCGTATCGGATTGGCCACGGCTGAAGCCTCCCAGTGCGCGCGATTGCAACATTACTTGCTCCTGAAATACGGTAATTCCGTAAGTATCGTTCAGGTAGTCTTCCATCATAGGGTGGTCGTAAACAATTGGCGATCGGCCATGCTTGCGCTCAACATAATCGGGTATGTAATCCATAGGGCCAGGTCGGTACAAAGCGTTCATGGCTACCAAATCTTCAAAACGGTTGGGTTGAAGTAGCCTGAGCCACTTTTTCATTCCTGGCGATTCGAACTGGAAAATGGCCGTTGTATCGCCGCGCGAAAAAAGTTGGTAGGTGGCTTCGTCGTCCATGGGTATCTTATCAATATCGATGTTGATCCCTTTTGAACGTTTAACGTTTTCGAGACACTCTTTTATTATCGAAAGGGTTTTCAGCCCAAGGAAGTCCATTTTTAACAAGCCAATTTCCTCAACAAAGCGTCCATCGTACTGGGTAGTGTACAGTTCTTCGTCCTTTGTGGGCATTATTGGTATGTTTTCGAAAAGGGGGTCGCGTCCAATAAGGATACCGCAAGCATGAACGCCTGTTTGGCGTACCGATCCTTCGAGCGATTCGGCAAGTTGTATGGTTTTCGAAATGAGCGGATTGTTCGAATTTTTTTCGTTGGCCAACTCGGGATTTTCTACATAAGCTTTTTCGAGAGTGATTTTTGGCGTTTCGGGCACCATTTTGGCCAAGCGGTCGGCTTCGGGCAGCGGCAATTGCAGCACACGGGCCACATCGCGGATGGCCATTTTTGCGGCCATTGTACCAAAAGTACAAATGTGGGCTACTTTATCGCGTCCGTATTTTTCGGTTACCCAGTCGAGTACCATTTGGCGACCGTCGTCATCGAAGTCGATATCGATATCGGGCATCGAGATACGGTCGGGGTTGAGGAAACGCTCAAAAAGCAAGTCGTATTTAATTGGGTCAACGTTGGTAATTTTAATGCAATAGGCAACAGCCGAACCTGCTGCAGAACCGCGTCCGGGGCCTACTATAACGCCCATATCGCGGGCGGCCTGAATAAAGTCGGCTACAATAAGAAAATATCCGGGGAAACCCATTTGCTTGATAACATCGAGCTCAAAGTCGATTCGTTCGCGGCATTCTTCAAGGTTATTGGGGTAGCGTTCTTTGGCACCTTCGTAAACCAAGTGGGCCAAGTAATCGCTTTCGAATTTTATTCGCAATACCTTGTCGAAACCGCCAAGGTTATCGTAGCGCTCAAATTCTTTGCGTAAATCGTCTTCGGTGTATTTGTCGAGGTAATCGTCCCATTTGGCAAATTCTTCGGGAATAGGAAATTCGGGCATAATTGGAGCCGAGTCGAGTTCGTAAACCTCAATTTTATCAGCAATTTCCTGTGTATTGGCCAGCGCTTCGGGTATGTCGGCAAACAGTTGGTTCATTTCGGCAGTAGTTTTGAACCATTCGTGTTTGGTGTATCGCATACGGTCTTCATCGGTGAGGTTTTTTCCGGTATTGAGGCAAATCAATACGTCGTGCGCATCGGCATCGCCCTCGTTGGTAAAGTGCACATCGTTGGTTGCAATTAACTTAACTCCATGTTTTTTCGAAAGTTCAACCAACACTTTGTTTACTCTTACTTGGTTTTCGTAAACTTCTTCGCGCTCGCGTGGTTCGAGCGTGGGGTGCCTTTGCAGCTCGAGGTAAAAATCGGGGCCAAAAACCGATTTGAACCATTTTATGGCTTCTTCGGCGGCAGGTATATCGTTAGCCATTATTTTTTGGGGAATTTCGCCCCCAATGCAAGCGGTCGATACAATAAGGCCTTCGTGGTATTTTTCGAGCAAAGGTTTGTCGATACGTGGTTTGTAGTAAAATCCTTCGGTACTCGACAGCGAGATCAGTTTTAGCAGGTTTTTGTAGCCGGTATAATTTTTTGCCAATAGAATAAGGTGGTCGCCCGAGCGGTCTTCTTTGGTCGATTTGTTTTCGATGCCCCTTACTGCAACATAGGTTTCGCAACCTAAAATAGGTTTTACTTTGTACCATTGATCCTTCGCTACATCTTTGTTGCCATAATTTTCCGATTTGCAGGCATTCCAAAACTCTTTAATGCCAAACATGGTGCCATGGTCGGTAAGTGCCAGTGCGCTCATGCCGTCGGCGTGGGCTTTTCCAACCAAAGCTTTTATGCTGGCTTGCCCGTCGAGTATCGAGTATTGCGAGTGTACATGCAAATGGGTAAATGGTATCATAATGTATTGCTTTATAATTCAGTAAAATAGAAAATACTGGTGACGCTGTTTTCCAAAGCTTAAAAATAACAATTCAAGGCATAGAAAATATTCATTGTTGAAAAGTTGGTTCAAACCAACAGTGCAACTTATGGCAAATGAAGAACAACTGTGTGGTTTTAAGGTTTACGAAAGTTACCAACAGTGTGCTATTCTACGTAGTAATTGTACAAATATCCGTCGGGGCTTCCAACCAAAAGGTTAAAGTTCGATAGATCTGACGATAGAAAGCCAATACTGAACTCTGTTGAACCGGCCAGAGGAAAACCCGGGTGCAACGATCCGGCACTATCGAAAAGGTAAATTTTATTGGCTGCCGAAGTGGTAATTCCAATTTTTTTCGAGTTGCGCGAGAAAGTGTAAATATTTGGTCGGTGACTAATGTTGTGATCGAAGCGTTTTTTCAAAATATTTTTACCCTTTGCATCAATAACCACAAGTGTTTCCGAGTCGGCAATAACGTAATCGTATTCGCTGTTGTTGTTAATGTCGGCAACGTTTAGCCAGTGGTTCTCACTAAGCGTAATATTATGGTTAACAACTTGGTGTCGGCCATCGAGATAGGTGTAGTGTAGGTTGCCTTTTGTGTCGGTTGTTACCAAACGGGGTTCGTGGTTGTCGGTTCTTTCCTCGAGGAAAATGGTGTTGTTGGCCGAGTGCGGGTACACTTCGCTTGTTGGAACCCTAATTGTTCCTTTGCGGTGCAAAATGTAGTCTTTCATGTTGTCAGATGCTACAATGTAATCTTTCCCTTCGACCCTGAAATGCTGAAGGGTTTGCGTCACTTCATGGTCGGTTTTAAAAATATCCCAACCATCGAGCAAATTACCGTTGGTGCTGTAAGCATATATGTTGCGGTCGGTACAAGCTACAAAAAAGCGGTAGTCTTTATTGTTGTCGTAGTCGAATACAGCAACTCCATTTGTTGCTTTGGTTCTGAAATTTACCGGAAAATTGCGTATGCTGTTTCCGTTTCGGTCAATGAGGTAAAGCTTGTTGGCAGTGTTGAAAAGGTATTGCAGTTTGCCGTTGCGGTACAAATCAATTTGGTGTATCTCGCCTAAAATTGGTCCGTCGAGCTGAATTTGCCAAAGTATTCGGCCAATGTGGTTAATTAGGTAGAAAACATTGTTTTGGTCATGCAGAACAACTTCTTTGTTAAGCGGGTCGGTGTGGTTGCTCACAAATTTAGGCTTAAAATTGAAGTTCGATTCAATGTGGCTTTGCCATACTGTTTGTGGTTTCGATTTTATTTCGGTGCTGTGGGTTGCAAAAATATTGTTGTAAAGCATATTTCCAGTTGACGAAACCTGCCAGCCAATTGATTTATACTTGCGCAGTTGGTCGTTGTCGGAAAGTTGGTCGGCCAATGTTTTATTGAATAATGAAGAAGCAAGGGGCAAAGCAGCAGCAGGATTAATAAATACCGTAAAGTTGCTTCGTGCATTGAAATTGCTTTTATGCAGGTTGAAATCGGTGCTAGCTGCCAAGGTTTCGCCCAATAGGTTGGCATGCAGTGTGCGGGCTATCGTTCGGTACGAGTCGCCAAAAATGATATGGTTGTTGTATTGTGCAAACCAGTTGGTTTCAACACCACCGAAAATATTACCAAAAAGCAATTGGGCTACATTGGGGTATGGGAAACGATAAATTGTAAAACCTGTTTGGCTGTCAACTTCATAATATTTTTGCCATTCGGCCTCGGTTTGGCCAATGCCTTTAATGTAGTTGAGTTGAAGCTCCATCAGTTTGGACATTGCGGTGCTGCCGCTTTTGGCTTCTACTATCCAAACACGCCCGCTACTGGGATTTTGTACATTGGGCAATACCGATGCTATAGCCGTTTCGTTTTTCATTAGTTCGAGTAGCAATTGTACCAGTTCGAAGCTACATGTTTTTTCGATTTTAAGTAATGCTTCTTTTCGCTGATAAATCAGGTTGTTTTTGGTGAGGTGTTCTTCGTAATCGGTGAAAAAACTTTGTGGATCGGAAAGGCTGAGGCTTACAAAAAAGGCCGTGCCGGCGGGCAATACCTTGTCGATTTGCGAAGTATGTGTTTGTTGTTTTAGCAACACATTTCCGAAAAAATTATCGGAATTGTTGCTGTAGGTAAAGCCACCTGCCATTAGTTTATCGCTGTCAATATTTATGTCGAGCTCGGTCCATTTGGCGTACGAGGTATTTACGAAAGGATGATTTTTAAGTTGTGCCGAAGTGAGTTTTCTGAGTGCTCTTTCGGCTAACTTGTGATTTATAAATAGATTAATGTCTGCTTGTGAGCTCATTGTCTTCATCAACTGAGCTAACTCGGGTTCTTCGTTAATTGGAGCAACATCTTGTTGCATTATTGCTTCCTCAATAATCATCGATTTTGTACTCACAATTAGTACCCCTTTGCTAATTGCTGCCGAAAGGTTATAAGTACCCATTGTGCTTTCAACAATATTGATTTTGTTGTATTTACGGGTAAATGCGTTGGGGCTGTTTCTTATTGTGTTAATTAACGTGTTGGCAGCTTCGTTATCGGTGTTTGAGCTTAAGCCAATTAGCAGCATAGGGTTAAGTTGGTCTTTGCCGCTATAATTAAGGGTAAGTATTATGTCGTTATTTTTCGATAGCCTGAGGTATTGTTCGTTGTTGTCGATGATGGTTTTTAATGTGTCGAGGTGTTTCGATATTTCTGCAAAAGCAGGAACCGAAAAAAGTGTATTGGCCATTTCGGTTTTTTGTTCGCCCATAAGCAATTTTTGTGGGCTGTTTAATTTAAAAAATAACGGGGTGGATACCGGAACTGCGCCAATGGTATTGCTTTTTTGAATGCTGACCGGCTTATTAAATAAGGTGAAAAAAATGGCAACAATCAAAATGAGTACAATTGAAATAATTATATAGATATTTTTTTTCGACATGGCTCAAAATTTTTAACAAATATACAAACTGATTGCGATGTTACAGTTTTTCGTTGAAAAAAGGTAGCCTTTCCTGGCGAATCCTTTTCGACGATGGCCGGTGAAACTTTGAATAATAAGCGCGGTACATATTGGAGTAAAATGGCAGTATTTTTTCGCGGTTTTGCCGACGGGTATCGAAATTGAAAAAATAAGTTAGCCCAACCATAAATTTTGATGAGAGACCGAAAACGCCAATACGGTATTGCTCGATGCTTTCGAGAGGTGTCTCGGGGCTAAGTAAGTTATTATAATTGATAATTCCATCGAGGTTGTTGGTGGCAATAATGGGCATGCTCAACTCGCCCGACACAAAAAAGCGTTCCGATATTTGGTAGTTAAGCCCAAAAGTGGGGATGAGAATGGCCTTTAAGTCGAGGCTGGTATTGCCGTAACGTCCCTTTGCATAAAGCGGGTGGCTGAGGCGGGTAAAGTTGTAACTGGCCATATCGGAATATGCTGTTTCGGCTGTTACATAAGCCAGGCCTGCACTCAACCTAACAAACATGTTAAGTTTTAGAAACCCTCGTGCCCAAGTACTAAAGTTAATGAAGTTGTACTTTGCATAAATACTGAAGTTGGTAATATCGGAATCGAAATAAATGGCATAGGGTTGGAATTTTACTTCCTGATTATTGAAAGTTGGGTGCTGGGTAAGCCAGCTAATATCCGAAGGGTTGTTTTTAAATCCTCTGAAATTCGACCTGCCAATTTCGATACCCAAATCGAAACGTTCCCATACCATTTTACCTAATTGAAAGTTAAAGCTGAGGTCGAGGTAGTTGTTCATGTCGTTGGTTGCACCACTAAAATCGGAATGTATTTCGCTTAATAAAACGGTTGGCCCTAACTGGAATGACATGTTCCAGTTGGTTTCGAACGTATTTTCCTGAACCACCCAACCTTGGCCAAGCGATTTTAGTACCACAAACAGCAAAATCAATATTCCCCCCAGCAGTTTTCTCAAATCAGTAATGTTTTGCCTGTGAGCTAAAATGTTATGCTATAAAGATATAAAAAAATTTACTTATAGCTTAGGTGTAAGTTATTGCTTTTTAACCATCGAAGCATCAACAATCTTGTATAATTTATCGGCTTTGCGTACTTTTTGGTCAACTACAATCGAGCAACGTGTGCCTTTCGATGCTACTTCAACATTTTCGAGGTTTACCCTTATTTCAGTAACAGTTGTTTCAATTACACCAGTTGTTGGGCCAATTATCAGCACCTGATCGCCTATTTTAAGGTCTTGGGTTTCAATTTTAAACTCGGCAACTTTAAGGTTCGAAAAGTAATTCATGTTTTTGCCTATATACACTTTTCGTTTTGTAGCTTGCGACCCGTAGTTGTGGCTCCATTCGCCCAGCCTTTGCCCCAGGTAGTAACCGTCCCAGAAACCGCGGTTGAAAACGGTTGATAAGCGTTGGTCCCAATTTTCGATTTTTTCATCGTTAAAATTGCCTTGGGTATAGGCTTCGGCAGCTTCGCGGTAGCATTCGGTAACGGTTTTAACGTACTCGGCTGAACGTGCCCTGCCTTCAATTTTTAATACGCTTACACCTGCATCGAGAATTTTATTGAGAAAGTGAATGGTTTTAAGATCTTTTGGCGACATGATGTAATCGTTTTCGATCTCCATTTCGCGCCCTGTTTCGAGGTCGGTAACACGATAGCCACGGCGGCAAACCTGCATACAGCTGCCTCGGTTGGCCGAAGCATTCATTTCGTGCAGGCTTAAGTAGCATTTCCCCGAAGTGGCCATGCACAATGCGCCGTGTACAAACATTTCGAGCCTAATAAGTTCGCCTTTGGGTCCCTTAATTTGCTCTTCGTTAATTTGGCGGCTAATTTCCCAAACCCTTCCGAGGTTCATTTCGCGGGCCAAAACAACAACATCGGCAAATTGTGCGTAGAATTTAAGGGCTTCGATATTGGTAATGTTCAGCTGTGTCGATATGTGAACTTCAACGTCCAGGCGGCGGGCAATCATAATGGCGGCCATGTCGGAAGCAATAATTGCACTAATGTTGGCTTCTTTGGCAGCGGCAATAATTTGTTCGAGTTTTTTTAGTTCGTTGTCGAAAACAACAGTGTTAACAGTAAGGTACGATTTTACATTGTTTTCGGCAGCAATAGCAGCAATTTTGTGCAAATCGTCGAGGGTGAAGTTGTTCGATGAGCGTGCCCTCATGTTCAACTGTTCGAC
>DAOSWJ010000104.1:0-9737 GCA_035380005.1 Prolixibacteraceae bacterium
TTAAAAAACTCAAAGGAGAGATTTGGGAATTTCGGACTTTATTCAACAAAACACACTTTCGACTATTAGCATTTTGGGACAAGACAGATGAAATTCAAACCATCGTGGTAACAACACAGGGATTTGTCAAAAAGACGGAAAAAGTGCCACAGAGTGAGATTGATAGAGCAGAACGGATACGGAAACAATATTTTGAACTTAAAAGGCAGAGTAAATGAAAAACAAAGGACTAAAATCGTATAGCTTGGACGAAATTACAGATAAGTATATCGGAAAGATTGGTACGCCAAAACGAGATGAGTTTGAAAATGAGCTCAGACTAGATTTAATTGGAGAAGCAATCAAACAAGCGAGAAAAGAGAGAAATTTAACCCAAGAACAACTTGGAGAGTTGGTTGGAGTAAAAAAAGCCCAGATTTCAAAGATTGAAAACAGCTTAACAGATGCAAGATTTGAAACAATAATCAAGGTTTTTAAAGCTTTGAATGCCAAGGTAATTTTTAATGTTGAATTACTCAATCAGACTGTAAAACTTGCATAACTACATTGAAAACCTGGCGTTAACATTAAAATGTATGTCAATTGCCGTTTTTTACTCGGATTATGAAACCAACTGCGCCGCTTCAACCTCGGTGCGTTTCGACAGGAATCGAAGATCAGCGGAGCTAAAGAAGCCCGCACCCGATAGCTATCGGGTCGGCAACTGAATATATTTGCGGAACTTTGTACTCAAACAAAGTATCTGCTGTTAATGACGAAACATTGATTAATAGGTGCATTTTCGTCAATAAGGATTTTTTGCAAGAAATAGAATTATTATAGATACACAATTCTGTCGTTGGTAATCCAATATTAGGGCGGATTCGTTTGTTGCCCTAATTTATTTTGAACCGTGCCGGGTCAATATTGTATTTCCGAACCCTCATGCCCAAAATCCTTTCGGTAATGTTCATGTTTTTAGCGGCTTGGGCAATATTCCCTTTTGTAGCGGTCATGGCTTCAGTAATCAATTGGCATTCAACTCTGTCGAGTGCGGCTTGCAGCCCGCCTTTGGTTTCGGTTTGGCTCGAATCGGCTGTTTGCAGCGTGGGTGGCAGGTTGTAGCTGTGTATTACTTCGTCGGTGGTAAGAATGCAGCCCCGCTCAACAACGTTTTCGAGCTCGCGCACGTTGCCCGGCCACGAATACACCATTAGCATGTTGATGGCCGCAGTGGTAATGCGTTTTACATTGGTGCCGTTTTCTTTGTTAAACTTGTCGATAAAATGATCGACAAGGCTTGGTATGTCGTCTCTTCGCTCACGAAGCGGAGGAATAAATACCGGAAATACGTTGATGCGGTAAAAAAGGTCTTCGCGGAATTTCCCTTCGGGTATGAGTTTTTCCAAATTACGGTTGGTGGCAGCAATGATTCTTACATCAATTTCTATAGGTTTGTTGCTTCCGATTCTCTCCAGTTGCCTTTCCTGTATTACCCGCAATAGTTTTACCTGTGTTTGTGCAGGCAGGTCGCCAATTTCGTCGAGGAAAATAGTGCCGGTATGGGCAGCTTCGAATCGGCCTTTGCGTTGTGCATCGGCACCGGTAAATGCACCTTTTTCGTGCCCAAAAAGTTCACTTTCGATAAGCGTTTCGGGCAGCGCAGAGCAGTTGACTTTAATAAATGGTTTGTCTTTGCGGTTGCTCGAGTAATGAATGGCATCGGCAATCAACTCCTTGCCCACGCCGCTTTCGCCTCGAATTAAAACGGTGGAGTTTGTTTTCGATACCATGCCGATAAGGTTATACACATCGGCCATCCGGCTTGAGTTGCCGATCATGTTTTTGGGCTTATGCCTGCTTTCGAGCGAAGCCCTGAGTTTTTCGTTGGTTTGTTTCAAGCTTGTAATCTCTTCGTTTTGTTCCTGACGGGTTTTTACAGCTTGAATAATCATTGAGCCAATAATTGATAACAAGCGAACATCATCGTCGTATTTGTAGTTTTGATCAAATGTTCGCATTACGCTTAAAGTGCCGGCTACTTTTAACTCGTCGAAAACCGGAACGCATATAAAACTGAATTCGCTTGCTTTGTTTTCGCTCGCTTTTTTAGTTTTGTTTAAAAATAGTTTCGATTTAGAAACTTCACGAATAATTACAGGTTTTTTATATTCAACTACACGGCCAACTATACCTTCGCCTACTTCGTAGTTGCCACGCGATATCTGTGAATTGCTAAGACCATATGCAACTTCAATCGATAGCATGTTTTTGTCGCGGTTCATGATGGCCAAAAAACTACTTTGTGCACCAATATATTGGCATGTCATTTCGAGTATCGATCTCAATAAAACATTTATTTCACCACCCTTTATGATACGGCTGCTAATGTCAAAAAGTAATGATAATTCCCTTAAACCATAGCAAATGTTGCCTTCTCTTTTGCAAATAGTATCCATATGATGCTAAATTAGTGTTTCTGCTTACATGCAAAAGTATTTATTCCTCGGTGGTCTTATCGTTTTTATGTTTCGTTTATCAATTATTTAATACAAATTTTATCCAAAAGAGCTTTGTAATTTTTTGTACTTTTAAAATCTGTTAAAAAAAGAATTGAATAATAAATATCATAAAATCAGTTTTGATATGAACATTAATGATATAAAAGGAACATTTACGCTTAATAATGGTGTTGAAATGCCCTATTTGGGACTGGGAACTTTTCAGAGTAACGAAGGTGCCGAAGTGAAAAATGCCATTCATTTTGCACTCGATGCAGGTTATCGATTAATTGATACTGCTGCATTTTACGCAAATGAAAAAGGAGTAGGAGAGGCCATTCGTGAACACGAAATCGACCGGAGTGAAGTATTTGTAACAACTAAAGTTTGGAACGACGATCAAGGGTACGATAAAACCTTAAAAGCTTTCGATGCAAGTATTGATAAGCTGGGTTTCGATTATATCGACCTGTATTTGGTACACTGGCCCGTTACCGGAAAGTTCAAAGATACTTGGAAAGCCTTGGAAAAAATATACCGCGATGGGAGAGTAAAGGCAATCGGAATCAGCAACTTTTTGAAGGTACACCTCGATCAATTGTTGCCCGATGTTGAAATTGTGCCGGCTGTAAATCAAATGGAATATCATCCCTATCTTATTCAGCAAGAATTGGTTGATTTGTGCAGGCAAAACGGTATTGTTTATCAGGCATGGAGCCCTTTAATGCTTGGGCGTGTTTTCGAAGTTCCGCTTTTAAAAACGCTTTCTAAAAAATACCGTAAAAATCAGGCACAAATTGTGTTACGCTGGAGTCTTCAAAATGGTGTGGCAAGCATACCCAAATCGGTTAACCAACAACGCATCGAAAGCAATGCCGATATTTTCGATTTTGAATTGAGTGCCGATGATATGGCAGCCATAAATGCCTTGGATTGCAATCACCGTTTTGGTTACGACCCAATGTTGGTTTAAGCGAAGAGTATATTTGTTGTGTGAGAAATAAAAATGAGTTATTATGAGACGTTTTTTGTTTTTGTTAATCAGTATTTTGCTTACGCTTGGTGTATGTGCCCAAAAAAATGAACGAAAAAGCCGAAGGGCATTAAAAGCCGAGCGCGAATCAATTGTTTTTGCCAAAATTGATTCTATGATTATGGCAAAAGATTATAACTTCGTAGCCCGAAGTGCCAATCCGATGCAAATGCAAACCGTTCAACTCACTTCGGAATATAATTTAAAGGTTAAAAGCGATTCGGTTTTTGTTTTTTTGCCCTATTACGGCAGGGCTTATCAAGCCGATTTTTCATCGACCGATGGGGGTATTAAGCTCGAGGGGGTTATGAAAGCATACACCCTTGACCAAAAAAAGTCGAACTATGAAATCAGGTTCGAAGCCGAAAACCGACGCGATACTTATCGTTTTTATTTAACGATAGGGAAAGGTGGTTATGCCTCGCTAACTGTAAACAGTAACCATCGACAAACCATTATTTTTAATGGTATTATAGCCGGCTTGGGCTTGTAAATTATTTTTGAATTATTTTAACTAAACCTATAAAAAATGAATAAGTTATTTAGTGTGAAAACTTTGTTGCTGGTGTTGTTCTCGGTATTGGCAACCGGCCTTTGCGCCAATGTAAAATTGCCCGATTTGTTAAGTTCGAACATGGTTGTACAGCGCGATGGTACTACCTTGGTTTGGGGACAGGCCGATGCCGGTGAAAAAATATCGGTAAGTTTTAGGGGCGAAACAGTAAAAGCAAAGGCAACCAAAGATGGCAGTTGGAAAGTGAGAATTGAAACCGGAGCTGCCGGAGGCCCATTCGATATGCTTATTAAAGGCAACAACACAATTACCCTTGAGAATGTTATGGTAGGCGATGTGTGGGTGTGCTCAGGACAATCGAACATGGAGTGGCCCTTACTGCAAGCCGAAAATGGTCCTGCCGATGTTAATAAAGCAAATTATCCGAATATCAGATTGTATCAGGTTCAAAACAATGCAGCTGTTACGCCAATGAGTGAAACTTTGCCTGCAACATGGGAAGTATGTTCGCCTAAAACAGTTGCTCCGTTTTCAGCAGTAGGTTTCTATTTCGGTCGTAAAATTCATACCGAAACGAATATTCCTATTGGCCTTATCAGCTCAAATTGGGGAGGAACAAGGGTTGAAACCTGGACGAGTACCGAAGCCGCAAATACCGATGAGATAATGGTTGAATGGTTAAAAGGAATAAAAGAGATCGATCTCGAAAAAATTGCTGCCGAACAAAAGCGCATTTTCGAAATCTATAAAATTGAAGCCGAAAAAGTAAGTAAACCCGATTACGACCACGAATATATTGCTGCAAATTTCGACGATTCGGATTGGATTGTTGCTGAACAGCCCGGCTTATGGGAAAATGTTCATGGTTTCGAATTTTTCGATGGCATCGTTTGGTACCGCAAATGGGTCGATATTCCTGCCGATTTTAATCTCAACAAAGCAATTTTGGGGCTGGCAAAAATCGACGATTCGGATATTGTGTGGATCAACGGGGTACGTGTAGGCGAAACCTTCAACCAATACAATGTTACCCGCGAATACGAAGTACCCAATGGGGTGCTGAAGAATGGCAAAAACCTGATTGTGGTGCGTGTTGAAGATTATACCGGCGGTGGTGGTTTTCACGGATCAGCCGACGAGCTATTTCTTTTCGACGGGGCAACTTTAATTAGCCTTGCCAACGATTGGAAACTTATGAAAGATAAAACTCCCACACCACAAAACCCAACCGGAGCGGTGCAAGTTGGTTTGTCGCCCAACCAGTTTCCAACATTGCTTTTTAATGGAATGATCAACCCTCTGTTGAATTATGCTATTAAAGGAGCTATATGGTATCAGGGCGAATCGAATGCCGATATTCTTTCCGATGCTTTGCGTTACGAAAAATTGTTAATGATGATGATTAACGATTGGCGCAAGCATTGGGGCGTTGGCGATTTCCCATTCTATCAGGTACAATTGGCCAACTTCAAAGCCGAAACAGCTGTTCCGCAGAACGAGATATGGCCCTACTTGCGCGAAGCACAATCGAACCTTGCAAAGTTGCCTAATATCGAAGCTGCTTGTATAATCGACATTGGCGAAGCTGCCGATATTCACCCACGCAATAAACGCGATGTAGGCGAGCGCTTGGCACTCAAGTCGCTTAAAAACGATTACGGTTTCGATATAATTGCCGATGGTCCTCGGTATAAAACTGTTGATTTTGACAGCAACAAAGCCATTGTTACTTTCGATTTAGCCGGTGCCAATTTGGTGGTGAAAAATAAATATGGTTACGTGAATGGTTTTGCAGTTGCAGGCCCCGATAAGGTTTTTCATTACGCAAAAGCACGCCAAGTTGCCCTCGATAAAATTGAAGTTACTTGTGAAAAGGTGAATCAAATTACAGCAGTTCGCTTTTTGTGGGCCGATAACCCGGGCGAAATCAATTTGTATAATAATATTGGTTTACCGGCCGAGCCATTCCGAACCGATAACTGGTAGTATTTATTTGGAAGAAAGCATATTCGTTTTTAAAAACAACTTGAATTAAATGAGATATTTGAATTATTTTTTGGTGCTGTTTGCCTGTTTTTTTATGGCTGCTTGCGACCAAAGCGATATAGTTACCGATCCAAAGTATCCCGAAAGAATTAATCCATTGACTGCAAATCAGCTCGATGCAATTTTGAATGAGCTCGGACAAACATCGTTTGCCATGTGCGTGGCCATCGATACTTTTGGTTATCCGATTATTGATTCGGAATTGGATTTTTGCCTGATGAACGATAGTATGGCATATACCACCGATTTAATTCAAATTGAACAAACAGCAACAACAGCATTTAACGAATATGCTTTCTTTTTAAACTCCAATAACATCGAAGTTGATGAAATTGAATTGGTAAGTACAATTGATGGCACATCTTACAATGATTTTATGGAGGTTTATCCCGATTCGGTTCCTGCAATTTGGGTAGTAAAAACCCAATTGCAATATTTCGAGGGCTTGCCTGTTCGCGGAACATCGCTAACAGTTTGGCTTTCGTCGTCGGGTGTTGAAGGTTTGAGCGGAAAACGTTACAGCCGGTTTTTTGTTCCAACCAACGATAATTTCGACGAAATTGCTGCCAAAGAAATGCTGCTCAATAAAAGTTTTTCGCACGGAAACTTCGATATTATTATCAATAGTCAAACATTTTGGCACGATTCAAAAAAAATAATTGTGCCCATACGTAAATCGGAATATATTGAACTAAGGGTATGTCTGGCCATGTATCCGCAGGGGTGGGAAATTCTGGTCGATAGCCATACCGGCGAAGTTATTTCTTCAATCAAAATCTAGCTCAAAGCTATCGGTATCGTTCAATGCGTTGAATTTTTCGACAAAAGCATTGCGGGTAGCTTTGCTTAAAGTTACAATTTCGATGGCTGTATTATTGCCCATTTTAGCAATGGTTTCGCCTTTGTAATTTATTGCCAGCGAGTTGCCTATGTGTTCAATGTTGTTGCCATCGGTGCCAATGCGGTTAACGCCAATTGCGTAACATTGGTTTTCGATTGCACGTGCTTTGAGTAGTGTTTCCCATACGCTGTTGCGTGCAGCCGGCCAGTTGGCCACGTTGATCAACACATCGTAATTGAATGTGTTGCGGCTCCATACCGGGAAGCGCAAATCGTAACATATTTGGGGAAAGAATTTCCAACCTTTGTAATCAATTATTAATTGTTGATTTCCGTTTGAATAAGCAGTGTGTTCGGCTCCCATGCTGAACAAGTGCCGTTTGTTGTAAGTGGCAATATCTCTGTTGGGCAGCGCCCAAATAAAACGGTTGTAAAAAATGTTGTTTTCGTTTATGAAAACCGAACCGGCAAGGGCTGCATTATACTTTTGGGCTGTTTGTAACATCCATTCAACAATGCTTCCGTTCATTGTTTGCGAAATTTCGGGCGCATTCATCGAAAAACCTGTAGCGAAAGCTTCGGGCAAAACAATTACATCAACAGGTTTTTGCAACTTATTTAACAGCCTGTTTATTTGCACTAAATTGTCTTCAATTTTTTCCCAAACAGGGTTAAATTGAATCATTGCAAAAGTAAGTTCTTCTTGCATATTGGGGGGTTATAAATCGTGTTTTCCAAAGCTTAAGGGTAGTAAATTGTTTATCCCGTCAATAATATAAATATGTTTTTTGCCATCGAGGATAAGCCTGATTGGTTTTTCGAAGCGCATTTCGGATTCGAGAATGGCTTGGCGGCACGATCCGCAAGGTTTAACCGGTTCAACTACTTGTCCGTTTTTGTTGAATGCCGATATGGCAATGGTTTTAACAGGCGAATTGGGGTAATTGGCATTGGCTGCAAACAGTGCAACGCGCTCGGCACAAAGGCCCGATGGATAAGCAGCGTTTTCCTGATTGTTGCCGGTAATTATTTTTCCGTTGCCCAGTTCAACTGCTGCACCAACCAAAAAGTTAGAGTAGGGAGCCCAGGCACTGTTGGCCACCTCGCGGGCTTTGGCTACCAAGTAAGCATCTTCGTTGTTCAGTTCATCAATGGTGTCGAGTTCGGTGTATTCAATATTGATTTTGTGTTGTTTCATTGTTTTTTTGCTTTTTCTCAAAAATACAATCTTTTTTTCAGAGTTATTAACAGTAGCGGTCAATCGCATCTAAATTTTCTATATTTGTTGAATATCAAATAAGGGATTTTACAATGAAACAAATACTTATAATAGCCATTCCATTGCTATTTTTTGCTACGTTAATAGCCAATTCGCAAACAAAAATGTCGCGTTCGGAGTATATCGATACTTATAAAGGGCTTGCGATTAGCGAAATGCACCGAAGCGGTATTCCGGCCAGTATAAAAATGGCACAGGGTTGCCTCGAGTCGGAGAATGGCAACAGCTCATTGGCGCGTAAGTCGAACAATCACTTTGGCATAAAGTGCCGCAACGACTGGAAAGGAGCCCGTGTTTACCACAACGACGATAAGATAAACGAATGTTTCAGAAAATATACCAGTGTTGAAGAATCGTACACCGATCATACCCGGTTTTTGCAAGAAAATGCACGATATGCACACCTGTTCAAGCTCGACCGTACCGATTATAAAGCATGGGCACACGGTTTAAAAGCAGCAGGTTATGCAACCAATCCTAAGTATGCTCAGTTGGTGATTAAAATTATCGAAGAAGAAAAATTGTATTTGCTCGACAAAGTTACCACTGAACAATTGGCAGGTTTAGGGCAGCCAAAAAGTTCCAACGACGAAAGTGAACCATTTGCATCGCAGGTTTCAAAAGCCAAGAATAAAGTGATTGAATCGTTCGGGAATATTACCTTAAACCCCTTTGCATCGCGCGAGGTGCTTGAGGTAAATGGTTTGGAAGCCATAAAGGCCAAACAAGGAGATACTTATGAGAGTATTGCGCGCGAATTTAATATGAAACTATGGGAAGTACATTTGTATAACGATTTATCGCGCGAAGCAGAAGTGCCCGAAAACAACGACATAATATACCTTCAACGAAAGCGATATGCTGCACCCAAAGGTTCCGAAACCCATACTGTACGGTCGGGCGAGTCGATGTGGAGCATTGCACAGAAATACGGAATAAGGGTAAACCGTCTTTATCGGTTGAACCGTATGCAGGGCGACGAGGCCCCACGAGTGGGCGAAGTTATGTTTTTAAGGAAAAAAAGGCCAAAGGGTAACAGCTAGAGCCCTTTGAGAAGAGTTCAGGGGCGTGCATACACCCCCTGCCCCCTAGCGCCTCCGCAGAGTAGCTTTGGCGCTCGCGGAAAGGGGGTTCTTTGGGGCATGTGTATTTTTGCTGTGTTTCTTTGTTGGTTTACTCAAATAAAAAGCCACATGGGGGCGACAATATTGTAGCCCGGGGTTTTAACCCCGGGAAAAATGCGCCAGCATTTTAAAAACGGCGCAAGCACATAGTTGAAAAAAGCTTTGTTGTTCTTTGCGCCGTAATGGTAATATGTTGTTGACAGAAATAACCAATAACCAATATTCAATAATCAATATTCAATTGAAATTGTGTTGCTTTTATCATTTATTTTATTTCTGTAAAAAGCTTTTAACAAAAAGCCGCATAGCGGCGACATATTGGTAGCCTCCAGTGAATCCCGGAGGGATTACATGTTTATAGAAATAGCAAATGAAAAGGGGTTCGACCCCGGCTGGGGTCGTATGTAGGAATTCTCTTATG
>DAOSWJ010000105.1:0-9531 GCA_035380005.1 Prolixibacteraceae bacterium
TTTATTTTCTTTTTAATTACACCGGTTGTATCGGTAAGGTATTCCAGCTCTTTAACGTTTACTTCCGAAAGAATGATATTCTCAACCGCCTCAAGCTGTTCTTTAAATTTAGGATTGAGAATAGGCACCATTATTTTTGCCAGCGGCTGGCGTACTTTCAGTTTCTCCTTACGGCGAAGTCCAAGTACCATACTCGATACTTTTTGCGCTAAAGCCATGCGTTCTTCTAAATCGGTATCGATAATGCTTTCATCGTACGATGGGAAGTCTGAAATATGTACACTTTGGTCAGTTTCCTTGCCGGTTACTTTGTTAAGGTCGGCAAAAAGCTGATCCATGTAGAATGGTGCGATAGGTGCAGCCAATTTCGCAACGGTAGCCAAACAAGTATAAAGGGTTTGATATGCCGAAAGCTTGTCGGTGGTCATTTCGCCGCCCCAGTAACGTTTACGGCTCAG
Source organism: Prolixibacteraceae bacterium (assembly GCA_035380005.1). GTDB lineage: Bacteria > Bacteroidota > Bacteroidia > Bacteroidales > Prolixibacteraceae > Roseimarinus. Next base: position 459 of record DAOSWJ010000105.1, read on the forward strand.
GCGCACAAACCAGTTGCTGAGGTTTTCACCCACAAAATCGGATATGGCGCGGCCTGCACGGGTTGGTTCGTAGGTTTCGTAGCATTCGGTAACGGTTTTAACCAGCGTGTTGAGTAAGGAAAGTATCCAGCGGTCAATTTCGGGACGCTGTTCCATTGGTACATCATCTTCGGCATAAGTAAAGCCATCGATGTTGGCATACAAAGCAAAGAAGCTATAAGTGTTGTAAAGTGTTCCGAAAAACTTACGGCGCACTTCGTCAACCCCACCAATATCAAACTTAAGGTTATCCCATGGTTGTGCATTGGTAATCATATACCAGCGCAATGGGTCCGATCCGTATTTTTCGATGGTTTCGAACGGATCAACTGCATTCCCAAGACGTTTGCTCATTTTGTTGCCTTTAGCATCGAGCACCAAACCATTTGAAATGATGTTTTTGAACGAAACATTATCCATTATCAATGTAGCAATGGCGTGAAGAGTGAAAAACCATCCGCGGGTTTGGTCAACACCTTCAGCAATAAAATCGGCCGGGAAAACTCCCCTTCCTAATTCATTGTTAAACTGATCGGAATTTTCAAACGGATAATGCATTTGAGCATAAGGCATCGAACCTGAGTCGAACCAAACATCGATTAAGTCGGGTTCGCGGAACATTTTTTCGCCTTTCGACGAAACCAAAACAATATCATCGACATAAGGCCTGTGAAGGTCAATAATATCGTAGTTTTCTTTTGAATTATCGCCCACCTTGAAACCTGCGTAAGGGTTTTTGTCCATAAAGCCTGCGTCGATGGCTTTTTGTATCTCAGTCATCAGTTCTTCGGTTGAACCAATGCATATTTCTTCACTTCCGTCTTCGGTACGCCAGATAGGAAGCGGGGTTCCCCAGTAGCGCGAGCGCGAGAGGTTCCAATCGACCAGATTTTCGAGCCAATTGCCAAAGCGGCCGGTTCCGGTGCTGGCCGGTTTCCAATTTATAGTATTGTTGAGCTCAATCATTCGCTCTTTAATGGCAGTAGTTTTAATAAACCACGAGTCGAGCGGATAATACAAAACGGGTTTGTCGGTACGCCAGCAGTGGGGGTAGTTGTGTTCGTGCTTTTCAACTTTAAAAGCTTTGTTTTCTTTTTTAAGCATCACCGAAAGGTCGATGTCCAGTGTTGGATCGTCTTCGGTAAGCGTATCGTCGTATGCATTTTTCACGTAACGGCCGGCAAAATCGCGGTAAACCGTTTCGTTTACATAGGTTTTAGCCCAGTTTTCGTCGAGGTCTTCAATGTGAAAGAATTTTCCGGTACGATCGACCATGGCCTGGCGTTTTCCTTCTTTATCGACCATAACAAGCGGTACAATTCCGGCTTGTTTGGCTACACGGTCGTCGTCGGCTCCAAAAGTAGGTGCTATGTGTACAATACCGGTACCATCTTCGGTGGTTACATAATCGCCGGGTATAACGCGAAAAGCATCGCCCTCGGGTTTTACAAACGGGATGAGCTGTTCGTAATTGACTCCAAGCAGATCGGAACCGCGGTATTCGGCCAATATTTTATAGGGAACTGCTTTATCGCCCGGTTTATATTCTTCAAAGCTAACTTCGGCATGTTTTGGGTTAAAATAACTTTCAACCAAATCCTTAGCCAAAATTGCTGTCATTGGTATACCGGTATATGGGTTGAATGTACGAACTTTTACATAGGTAATTTTTGGGCCAACAGCCAGTGCGGTGTTCGATGGGAGGGTCCATGGAGTGGTTGTCCAGGCCAAAAAGAAGAGGTCAGTATCAACATTGTCGAACAGTTTTTCGGATGCTTCGTTCCGTATTACCTTAAATTGTGCGGTGGCCGTTGTGTCTTTTACATCGCGGTAACAGCCGGGCTGGTTCAACTCGTGCGAACTTAGCCCCGTACCAGCAGCAGGCGAATAGGGTTGTATGGTGTATCCCTTGTACAACAAGCCTTTGTTGTAAATTTGTTTGAGCAACCACCACACCGACTCAATATAGCGGTTATCGTAGGTTATGTAAGGATCGTCCATGTTTACCCAATAACCCATTTGGCGGGTAAGTTCTTCCCACTCGCGGGTATATTTCATTACCTCTTTGCGGCAGGCAGCGTTGTACTCGGCCACCGATATGCTTTTGCCAATATCTTCTTTGGTTATGCCCAGCATTTTTTCGACGCCCAATTCAACCGGTAATCCATGCGTATCCCAACCGGCTTTGCGTTTTACCAAAAAGCCTTGCATGGTTTTATAGCGACAAAAAATATCTTTAATTGCACGTGCCATAACGTGGTGAATACCCGGCATTCCGTTGGCCGATGGCGGACCTTCGTAAAATACAAAAGTGGGTTTTCCCTCGCGGGTACTCATGCTTTTATGAAACGTATCGTCTTCTTCCCAACGTTTCCTTATCTCTTTGTTAATTTGTGATAAATCGAATGTCTTGTATTCGTTAAACTTGTTCGTCATAACGTGCAAATAGTCTGATTTTTAAAAAAGTTTACAAATATATAAAAACAAGTTTGCGAATGGGCAGTCGTTGGGCGTTTTTTATTTTTTTGTATTATTGCAAAATAACTATTTAAACTATGAGCATCAGAAATATAGTATTCTTTATTGTATTTATTTGTTTGTGTTTGTTCCAGCAGCAAACTTCAATGGCAGCAAAAAAGCCAGGTCATTCAATAAAAATAAAATCGTTTTTGAAGAAGGTGCCCGATACGCTTGACGAGAATTCAGGGTTGATATACTGGCGTGGCTTGTTGTGGACTCATAACGATAGCGGCGGAAAAGCTGAAGTGTATGGTTTCGATCCTAAAAAGGGAAATATCGAGATTGTAATCGAAATTGAAAATTCACTTAATACCGATTGGGAAGATATTGCTCAAGATGAACGGTATATCTATATTGCCGAAACTGGAAATAATAGGGGAACACGAACCGATTTGCAAGTGCTTCGCTTTGAAAAACAAAAAATCAGTTTCGATACAAAGCAAAAGGTCAGTGTCGAGAAAATATCTTTCAAATATGCCGATCAGACCGATTTTTCCGATAGGAACTTGAACAATGAGCACGATTGTGAGGCTATAATCGCACATAACGATACCATTTATTTATTCTCAAAAGATTGGGTAAAACAAATTACAAAGGTTTATGCATTGCCAAATATAGCTGGCAGTCATGTAATTGAAGCAATCGATAGCTTCAATGTTAATGGTTTGGTTACTGGTGCCGATCTTTCATCGAATGGGCAGTTGGCACTTGTGGGCTACAATAACTTTGAACCATTTATTTGTTTGTTTCAACCAAATGCTAATGGCTGGTTTTCTGTCCCAAAACGTTATGCGCTCCCAAAATTTAGGTTTGCTCAAACCGAAGCTATTTGCTTTGCAGCCAAAAACCAATTGTTATTTTCTTGCGAAATGACTCCTCAATTTAAGCAGCAAATATGGGAAGCTAAGTAATTTTCGTTGTCGATTCTTTAATTGAGAGAATACACCTACTTCTTATTTTACTGCACTTACTTACTTATCAGCAGCAAGTACTTATTTAAAATTATTCTTTTGGCTTAAGGTTGTATTTTTGATTCTGAAAAAGAAAAATTGAATCATTGAGAATCGTTTTTAGAAATAGAATATTAGCATTGTTGATAATTATTTGTGCTTCGTATTGTTGTTGCTATGGTCAGCAATTCCAAAAATACCCGTTTGTATCGGGCAAAATCCAATACATTATCGAAGGAAGCACCCAAGGTATAAAAACAGTTTATTGGGACGAGTACGGCTTTAAGGAAATTAGTATCGAAGAGTCGGAAACACTTATGTTTGGAAATTTGGAGAAATGTCACAAAACATTGCTAACAATTGGCAATTGCAATTACGAGTGGAAAGAAACCGAAAATGCTGTACTTCAAACCAACAACCCTCTTGTTGATATTTGGAACGAAAATGGCTATTCGAGCGATAGTATTCATGTATTTTGTGATAAGGTGCTTGCCTTATTGGGTTACGAAGCAAGTGGAACCGATAAAGTATTGGGTAAAACATGCGCTGTTTATAAGGGAATTGATACTGTTTGGGTATGGAACGGGTTTACGCTTAAAAGCAGTTTAAGCCTTCTTGAAACGAAAACTACATGCACTGCTGTGCTTTTCGAAACCAATATTGAATTAAACAACGATATTTTTACTGTACCTCAGGAATATTCAATAAAACAAACAGGAATGGTAATCAAAGATCAAATTAGCAATTGAAAATACATTAAAAAATTAAATCAGATGAAACGAACCTTTTTATTTTTATTGGCATTAGTTGGCGTTTTAGGCTTGAACGCTAAAGTAAGCCCCGAAGCTTTGCAATCAAAAGTCAAAAAAGTTAAAGCTCAAATTGAGCATGCCCAGAATGTTTTCGACAGAAACATACAGCAGAACGATGTTGTCTTAAAAAGTACTGTAGTTGCAAAAAACTATTTGACTACAATTGAGGGCGATTGGGGTCGTAAAGTTTTTACATACAACGACCAAGGTAAAGTTACCGATTACAAGTTCTTTTTCATTGATCCTTATTACGACGATTCGGAAGAAGTACTCAAAGAACATCAGCTTTACACCTATGATAACAATGGCAATACAACATCGTTTGTGTTGAACTATTACGACGAGTGGGAAGGTTGGAAGGTAATTGAAAAAGAAGAGCACACATACAACAGCCAAAGTATGGTTACTTCGTCGGTTTATTGGGATTTCGATAATTTTGAGTCGCAAAATCCTTATCGAAAAGAAACCTATGAATACAACGGAAAAACAGCACGGGTTGATTCGTACTATTGGTCGGAAGAAACCGATGGCTGGGAACACGAGGGATTTGCCGATTACGAATTCGACAACAATGACCGTTTGATTCGTGCCGAAAACCATACCTATAACGAAGATACCGGAGTTTTAGAACTGACTTTTATTACGATTATGACGTATAATGCTGCCGGTGAACTAACTCGTATTGCAAATCAATTTTACGACGAAATTGAAGAAAAGTTTGTCGATTTTATTGTTTCGGAAACTGTTTATAATGCGGCCGGCAATATTACCGAAGAAACAACAACCATGTCGAGTGGAGGTATGACTGTAACCATGGATCAGGAGCTTTATTTTTATAGCAATGGAAAGCTGACCAAGCATGAAGCGTATATGCCAAATTATGAAACTTTTGAGCTTTATTTGTTTGAATATACTGAGTACGAATACCAAAACGGAGCCTTAGCAAGCGAAACAAATTTCACTATCGATTACTCAAGCGCAAGTGGGTTTGTTGCCACTCAAAAATATGAATTTGAATTCAATACCAATTATTCAGCATCAAACTTGGTAATGCCCGATATTTTTATGTACGACAACTACGTGGCCGACGATATTGTTGATGCATCGTACAGCGAATACGGAATGCTAACTGTTGTGAATGTTTTTGCAATTGATTACGACACACAGCAATTGATGCCTGCCAAAACAGCTAATTATAATTATTCATCTGATGGAACCTCCGATTTAAGTTCAGATGCCACACTTGCAGGTGTTTTTGTTGATGGTGCATTGCTCGAAGGGTTTAACAGTAATATTTTTACTTACCAAGTTGAATTGCCATACAATTATAGCGGAGTGCCCGAAGTAACAGCCAACGCTACACACAATAATGCTGATGTTGATATAATTGTTGCCGAGGATATTCCGGGCGAGACGGTTATCAATGTAATGGCAGAGGATGGCGAAACAACTTATGCGTATACTGTTGAATTTAAGTTGGCAGCTGCTCCGGGTAGCGATGCCAGTTTAATTGGAATTTATATTGATGGCGAAATGATTGAAGGTTTCGATACAGGCGATTTTGAGTATTGGTTCAATTTGTCTGGCGAATCGGCCGAAATACCCGATGTAACTGCAAGTGCTACCGATCCAAACGCCTCTGTTGAGATTGATATACCCAATGAATTGCCAGCAACTGTAGTTATTACAGTTACCGCTGTTGATGGTGAAACAGTTGAATATTACTATGTCAACATTGCAATTGAAGAAGAACTGAGCAACGATGCAACTTTAGCCGGAATTTATATCGATGGCGTTTTATTGGAAAACTTCAACAACAGCACCGATACTTACAATTTGGTAATGCAGAGCCCTGTTGGTATTCTCCCCGAAGTTACTGCCGAAGCCAACGATGCCGGTGCAACAGTTGTAATAACCCCAACTTACGAAGTGCCGGGCACAGTGCTCATTTTGGTTGTTGCTGCCGATGGTATTACCTCGTTAATGTTTACCATTAATATTTCGGTCGAAAATGGTGTTGACGATGTGTTAAACTCAATGGTCAAAACTTACCCGAACCCTTGTGCAGGCTCATTGAATATTGAACTTTCAACCAGCTTAAAAATAAATAGCCTTCGGGTTTATTCAATAAATGGAAAGGAAATATCATCGAAGATTTTCAATGATCATTCAGTTGTTTATCAGTTGGATACTTCGGATTTATTGCCGGGTGTTTACTATTTGGCAGTAAAATATGAAACAGGCAATGAAAGTATGGTTAAATTTGTAAAACAATAAATCGATAACAATTAAACTATTTTTAAAAGGGGCATCGGTTTCGGTGCCTCTTTTAAAAATTAAGGATAAACATATATATGCCATTTATAAAATCGACATTTAAATATTTCTGGCTTGTTTTAGCAGGTTTGTTGCTGTTTTACAATTTTGCGTGGGCTCAAACTAACGAAAGCAATGGCAGAAATAGTTTGAATAATGATTTTTTTGAGAAAGAACTAAGCGTTGATGAAATAAAACATGTAATTGAGCAGTTCGATACCTATGATTATGTTCGCACTCAAGGGCAACGTGAAGAGCTGATCAGGCATTTGATTAAAGAGTCGGAGCGGCTAAGTTATGATTTAGGCATTGCACAAGCCAAAAACCTTTTGGGTGTTATGCTTCGCGACAGGGCTGAATATGCAAAAGCCATTGAATTGCATGAGTCTGCCCTGGAGCATTCCAAAAACGACACCATTCAACGTATCTATTCATTAAACAATTTGGGTGTGGTTTACCGCCGGCTCGATCAGCCACGTATGGCACTCGACTATCACATGCAGGCGCTGCAATTGGCCGAGCAATTCCATTCCGATCCCATCATAGCCAAACGAAGCATTTGTGTGTCGTTAAACAGTATTGGGAACATCAATTTGGTTATGAACCAACCCGAGAAAGCCCTCGAAGTTTTCAGTCAAACGCTAATTATAGAAGAAAGCCTCGACAATAGGTTGGGTATGGCCATCAATTATCAGAACATTGGCTATGCATACGAAGCAATGGGCAAACCCGATGTGGCCTTAACTTACTATAAAAAGTCACTTCAACAAAACGAAATCATTAATTCCGATTTAGGGCAGTCCATTTGTTACAATAGCATTGGCGAAATTTTACTTAAGCAGGACAAATCAATGGAAGCCTTGCGGAACTTTAAAATGGCAATGGTTTTTGCTCAGCGTAACAACGATAACTATTACATATCGCAAACCCATGCAAACATTGGCAGGGTTTATCTCAAGATTGGAAACCTCGATAAATCGATTACCGAATTAGAGGAATACCACAATTTAGCTACCCAAATAGGTTCGGCCTTTTTGGTTCAGGATTCCTATAAGCTTTTATCTGATTATTATTCGATTAAGGGCGATTACCAAAAAGCATTGGCATTGTTCAAAACATCGGTAGCATATAACGATAGTATTGTGAACGAGAAGAATGCACGCTATCTAAATGAGTTGCAAACATTGTACGAAGCCGACAAAAAAGAACAGCAAATTGAAATGCTTACGGTTGAGAATAAGGTTAAAACACAGCGTGGTTATTTTTATTTATTAGGCGTTGTGCTATTAATTTTATTGGCTGTAGTGTTGAATATTGCCAACAAAAGACGCTCCGAGAAGTTAAAAACCGAACTTGAATCGAAACTTTTCCGCTCGTTAATGAACCCACACTTCATTTTTAATGCATTGGGCTCAATTCAAAGTTTTCTGTACCAAAACGAAGCCGAAAAAGCTGCGGCATATTTGGGTAATTTCTCGAAACTAACACGTGCAATTTTAACCAATTCGAATAAGGAATTGATAACGCTAGAGGAAGAAATTGAAGCACTCAAAAACTACGTCGAAATTGAGCAAATGCGCAAGCGCGACTGTTTTAAATTCGAGCTGCATATCGATGAAAATGTCGAAACCGATTTCGTTTATGTACTGCCCACCATGTTACAGCCTTTTGTCGAAAATGCCATTCATCATGGAATGAAGAACCTCGATTGCAGTAAGGGGAAAATTGAAATTGATATAAAACAGTTCGATAAGTTTGTGCAGATAATTATATGCGATAACGGCCCGGGCATTAAAACATCATTCGAAACTCAGCCCTCGCACCCTAATCATAAGTCGATGGGAATGAAGATTTTTAAAGAACGGATACGCCTTTTTGAAAAGAAATACAAAAAAACGGTTAAATTCGTGATCGACGATTTAAGTGATCGGGATGCTAATTTAAGCGGAACAATGGTAAAAATAGAATTTCCTTTAATTGAACCAAATGATTAATGCATATATTGTTGACGACGAGCCCGAGTTGAGGGAGCTGAATAAAAAGTTACTGAACACTCATTTCCCCGAAATTGAATTGCTGGGAACGGGAGGGTCGGTTGCCGAAGCAGTTGATTTTATCAATCGATACAAACCCAAATTGCTTATGCTCGATATACGCTTGAGCGATGGAACAGGTTTTAATATTCTTCAAAAAATTGAACCTTACAATTATGCCCTCATTTTCATTACTGCTTACAACGAATTTGCCATTAAAGCCATTCGTTTCAGTGCCATCGACTATATTCTTAAACCCATTGATGTTGATGATTTTTGCAGTGCGGTAAACAGGGCTCTTTCGTCGATCAACAGCACAAAGCTGCACGACCAGGTAAGTACATTTTTCAATTATTACGAACGAAAAACACAAGACCGACGAATTGTGCTAAAAACCTCTGAA